>NZ_JACFYJ010000060.1:0-52171 GCF_037126505.1 Paraburkholderia bengalensis | reverse complement strand
TTCCCGCACTTGGCAATTACCTCGTCGCGATGTTCAAGGACACGCCCGTGCTGTCGGCCATCACCGTCGTCGAACTGATGCAGCAGGCGAAGAACGTCGCACCCGTGGTCGTCGCGACGCCTGCACCGCCCGTCGTGGCCGTGGCGCCCGCGCCCGTGGTCGTTCCGCCGCCTCCCGCTCATGTCGTGGTCGTCGCGCCGCCGCCGCCCCCGCATGTGGTCTACGTCGCGCCGCCGCCGCATGTGGTGTATGTCGCGCCGAAGCCGCGTCCCGTGATCTGGGTGCCGGGGCACTGGGTCGGTCGTGTGTACGTTCCCGCGCACTGGGCCTGAGCAGATCAGCACAGTCGGCGCGCCTGTTTCGCGAAACGGGCCTTAAAGAACGGCGCGTGAAGCGCCGTTCGTCTTTGGTGCGTTACATCCCGTAGGGCCGCTGCAACGGCATCCCGTTGACACACATCTCGCCGGACCGCCGACGCCCGCGACAACCCTGAATCCGCTCCCGCCACCCAGCGCCCATCAACCCTCGCGATGCCCGTTGATCGCCCTTTCCGTCAGCCGCCGAACGATCCAGACAAACCCTGATTGCTGCGCCAAAAGCGCCGCTGATATCGTGCGCAGGACATGTGGAAGCGCTTCCACTTCGGCTGTCACTTTCGGCTTCCATCCGATTCCTGCGGTCGATCCGCACCACGAATCCAACGCATCCAACGCATCCAACGAAAGGAGGTTCCGTGGCATACGATGCAGTGGCGCCCGGCAGCACCGGGCAGAGCGACCCCTTCACCCCGTCCGCCGATTCCGTGTTGTGGCGCAAGGACTTTCTGCTCGGCGCGGCGACGGCGTCGTATCAGATCGAAGGCGCCGTCAATGAAGACGGCCGTCTGCCGTCGATCTGGGACACGTTCTCGGCGACGCCAGGCAAGGTGCTCGCGGGCGATACGGGCGCCGTGGCCTGCGATCACTACCACCGCTGGGAAAGCGACATCGAGCTGCTGTCGGGGCTGAACTTCGAGGCGTACAGGCTTTCCGTCGCATGGCCGCGCGTGATGGACGAAGCGGGGCGGCCGAACCGCAAGGGTCTCGATTTCTACAAGCGCCTCATCGGCAGGCTGAAGGACAAGGGGCTGCAGACCTTCGTCACGCTCTATCACTGGGACTTGCCGCAGCATCTCGAAGACCGCGGCGGCTGGCTCAATCGCGAGACCGTCTATCGTTTCGCCGATTACGCGGACCTGATGAGCCGCGAACTGTCGGGCTACGTCGATGCGTGGATGACGCTGAACGAACCATGGTGCTCGGCGTTTCTCGGCTACGGCAACGGCCATCACGCGCCGGGGCTCGCGAACGTGCGCTACGCGACGCAGGCGTTGCATCATCTGCTGCTCGCACACGGCCACGCGACGCAGGTGCTGCGCGCGAATGATCCGTCGTCGATGAAGGGGATCGTCGCGAACGTGGGGCGCGGCACGGCGAACTCGGCGAGCGAAGCGGATCAACGCGCTGCGCATCTGTTCGAAGTGCAGCACAACGCGTGGATTCTCGATCCGCTGCTCAAGGGCGAATACCCGCAGGATCTGTGGACGCTGTGGCCCGGCGCCGAGCCGCTCGTGCTCGAAGGCGACCTGCAGAGCATCGCCGTGCCGCTCGACTTTCTCGGCATCAACTATTATTTCCGCACCAATGTGAAGAGCGACGGCGCGCACGGTTTCGTGGAGGTGCCGCTGCCCGATGTCGAGCGCACGCAGATGGGCTGGGAGGTGTATCCGGACGGCCTGCGCGATCTGCTGACGGGCTTCGATCGGAAGTACCCGAACCTGCCGCCCATCTATATCACCGAGAACGGCATGGCATCGGACGATCAAGTACACGACGGCCGCGTCGAGGACCTGCAGCGCATCGCGTTTCTCAGGCGTCATCTGGCCGCCGTCGATCAGGCCGTCAAGCAGGGCGTCGATGTGCGCGGGTACTTCGTGTGGTCGCTGCTCGACAACTTCGAGTGGGCGTTCGGCTACGAGCGGCGCTTCGGCGTCGTGCATGTCGATTACGACACGCAGCAGCGCACCGTCAAACATAGCGGCGAGCTGATCGCGAAGTTCATCGAGGCGCGCAGCAAACGAAGCTAAAGAGAAGACACGCAGTCAAGCGCAGTCACGACACAAGCTGGTAAGCAGTCGACCTGATAAATCGGGCATCGGGCCCGAAGGAGACGGAATGAACAGCAGAAAACAGTGGGCGTTGAAAAGCGGTATTGCACTGGCATTGGCCATCACGGGCGTGATCGCGCACGCCGAGCCGTTGAAGGCAAACGTGATTCACTGGTGGACCTCGGGCGGCGAGTCGGCCGCCATCCGCCAGTTCGCCGACGCGTACAACCAGGCGGGCGGCCAGTGGGTCGACAATGCCGTGGCGGGCGCGGACCAGGCGCGTGCGACCGCGATCAACCGCATTGTCGGCGGCGATCCGCCCACGGCTGCGCAGTTCAACACGTCCAAGCAGTTTCATGACCTGATCGATCAGGGCCTGCTCAACAATGTCGATGCCGTCGCCACCAAGGAAAACTGGCCGGCCATCTTCCCGCAATCGATTCTCGACAGCATCAAGGTCAACGGCCACTACTACGCGGCGCCCGTCGACATCCACATGCCCGCGTGGTTCTTCTATTCGAAGCCGGTGTTCGCGAAGGCGGGCATCGCGGACGAGCCGAAGAGCTATGACGACTTCCTCGCCGATCTGGACAAGCTGAAGAAGGCGGGCGTGATACCGCTCGCGCTCGGCGGCCAGCCGTGGCAGGAAAAGATCACGTTCGATGCCGTGTTCGCGGATGTGGGCGGACCTGATCTGTACCTGAAGGTGTACCGCGATCGAGACCAGAAGGCCGTCAACTCGGACGCTTTCAAAAAGGTGCTCGTGGCGTTCAAGAAACTGCATGATTATGTCGATCCCGGTTCGCCAGGCCGCAACTGGAACGACGCAACGGCGCTCGTGATTTCCGGCAAGGCGGGCGTGCAGATCATGGGCGACTGGGCGAAGGGCGAGTTCTCCGCGGCGAAGCAGGCACCCGGCAAGGACTTCGGCTGCTTCCCGGGCTTTGGCCCGCATTCGCCGTATCTGGTCGCGGGCGACGTGTTCGTGTTTCCGAAGACGGACAACGCGAACGCGATCAAGGCGCAGAATCTGCTCGCGACGGTGATGACGTCTCCGCAGGCGCAGGTCGCGTTCAGCGCGAAGAAAGGCTCGATTCCCATTCGTCCCGATGTGGACGTGAACCAGCTCGACATCTGCGCGAAGGAGGGCATTGCGATCATGAAGGACAAGTCGCGCCAGCTGCCAAATCCGGAAATGCTGGTGTCGCCGGATACGCAGGGTGCGCTGACGGATGTCATCACGAACTTCTGGAACAAGAACCAGTCGGCCGACGATGCGCAAAAGGCGTTTGCCAGCGCGTTGAAGGGCTGACGCACGATGGGGACGCTCAAGTCGCACGCGCTGCCGGACATGACGGCGAAGCCGCGGCCCGTGGCCAGATCGCGTGGGCGGCCGTTGCGCAAGCGCTGGTCGCTCGCCGCGTGGATCGCGCTGATCCCGATGATGCTGACGGTGATCTTCGCGTACCTCGGCACGATGCTGTGGACGGCGCGCGTGTCGCTCAGCAACTCGCGCACGTTCCCGTCGAACGACTTCGTCGGCTTCACGCAATATGGGCGGCTCTTTCATAACGACCGCTGGCTCGTGTCGCTGCAGCACATCGCCATATACGGCGTGTGCTTTATCGTCGCGTGTCTCGTGATCGGCATGCTGCTCGCGATCTTCATCGATCAGCGCGTGATGGCGGAAGGCGTGCTGCGCACGGTGTTTCTGTACCCGTATGCGATGTCGTTCGTCGCGACGGGGCTCGTGTGGCAATGGATACTGAATCCCGAACTCGGCGCGCAGTCGCTGCTGCACAAGCTGGGCTTCACGCATGCGCGCTTCGACTGGATCGTCGATCAGGACTGGGTGATCTACACGATCGTGATCGCCACGGTCTGGCAGGCCTCGGGGCTCGTGATGGCCGTGATGCTCGCGGGCCTGCGCGGCATCGACGACGAGTTGTGGAAAGCCGCGCGCATTGACGGCGTGCCGCGCTGGCGCGTGTATGCGAGCATCGTCATACCCATGCTCGGTCCGTCTATTTCGACGGCCTTCGTGCTGCTGTTCGTTGCTGTCGTGAAGCTGTTCGATGCCGTCGTCGCGATGACGCAAGGCGGTCCCGGCACCGCGAGCGAAGTGCCCGCGAAGTTCATCATGGACTATCTGTTCGGCCGCGCGAACATCGGGCTGGCATCGGCGGCTTCGATCGTGCTGCTCGCCACCGTGCTCGCGATACTCGCGCCGTTCCTCTATGCACGCAGTCGCGCCGCGTCGCGCAAGGAGGTGTGATGAGCACGACGCTGCAATCCATGCGCCGTTCGCCGCGCCGGCAACATGCGCGCAAAAAGCGTTTTTCTCCGGCACGTCTCGGTGTGTATGGTTTTCTGATCATCGCCGCGCTGTTCTTTCTGTTGCCGCTGTACGTGATGCTGGTCACATCCGTGAAACCGATGGACGAAATCCGCCTGGGCAACCTGGTTGCGCTCCCCGTGCACTTCACGTTGCAGCCGTGGAGTGACGCGTGGCAGTCGGCCTGCACGGGGCTCGATTGCAACGGCATCCGCGTCGGGTTCTGGAACTCGGTGCGCATCGTCGTGCCGAGCACGGTGTTCTCGATCGTGGTCGGCGCGATCAACGGCTATGCGCTGTCTTTCTGGCGGCCGCGTGGCGCGGGCGTGTTCTTCGGCGTTCTCTTGCTCGGCGCGTTCATTCCATATCAGGTGATGATCTATCCGATGGTGCGCGTGCTCGCAAGCGTGCATCTGTTCAGCTCGCTGCCCGGTATCGTGATCATTCATACGATCTTCGGCATGCCCGTGATGACGCTGCTGTTCCGCAACTACTACGCGGGCATTCCGCTGGAACTGTTCAAGGCCGCGCGCATCGACGGCGGCGGTTTCTGGCGCATCTTCTTCCAGCTGATGCTGCCGATGTCGCTGCCCATCATCGTCGTGGCGATGATCCTGCAGGTCACGAACATCTGGAACGACTACCTGCTCGGCCTCGTGTTCGCAGGCACGAAGAACCTGCCGATGACGGTGCAGCTGAACAACATCATCAACACGACGACGGGCGAAAAGATCTACAACGTCAACATGGCGGCGACGATCCTCACTTCCGTCGTGCCGCTTGCCGTCTATTTCATTTCGGGTCGCTGGTTCGTACGCGGCATCGCGTCGGGCGCGGTGAAGGGCTGAAACGGCGCAATCGCTGAAAACGGCCTGCAAACAGGGCTAATCGAAATCTGGGCTGATATGGCAACCGTACCGAACATGGCAAACGTCGCGGTCCGCGACCTGAAAATCCAGCTTGGCGCGAATACGGTGATCGACGCGCTCGATCTCGACGTGCGAGCAGGCGAATTCGTCGTATTGCTCGGCCCGTCGGGCTGCGGCAAGTCGACGTTGCTGCACAGCATCGCGGGCCTGATCGACGTGACGGAAGGCAGCATCGAGATCGGCGGCGAGGACATGACGTGGGCCGATCCGAAAGACCGGCGCGTTGCGCTGGTGTTCCAGTCGTATGCGCTCTATCCGACGATGAGCGTCGAGCGCAACCTGTCCTTCGCGCTGCGCATCAACGGCACGCCGAAGGCCGAGATCGAACGGCGCGTCGCGCGCGCGTCCGACATGCTGCAGCTCGGCCCGTTGCTCAAGCGCAAGCCCGCGCAGCTATCGGGCGGACAGCGGCAGCGCGTCGCGATTGGCCGCGCGATCGTGCGCGAAGCGGACGTATTTCTGTTCGACGAACCGCTGTCGAATCTCGACGCCAAGCTGCGCACCGAGTTGCGCCGCGAGCTGAAGCAACTGCATCAGCGTCTGGGCGCGACGATGATCTACGTGACACACGATCAGGTGGAAGCGATGACGCTCGCCACGCGCATGGCCGTGATGAAGAACGGCGTGATCCAGCAGTTCGGCACGCCCGCCGAAGTCTATGCGCGGCCCGCGAACCTGTTTGTTGCCACGTTCCTCGGTTCGCCCGCGATGAATCTGCTCAACGGTACGCTGCTTGCGCAAGGCGACGGGGTGCGCTTCACGGGCGGGCAGCTCGATCTCGACGCGTCGCGCTATGCATTCGCCGGGCAGCACGAGACGGGCAAGCGGTGCGTGCTCGGCGTACGGCCCGAAGATGTGCGCGTGCGTATCGGCGCGGACTCGAATCAACGCGCGCAAGTGTCGCTTATCGAACCAATGGGCAACCATCGGGTTATCTGGCTCGATTATCATGGCACCCAGATAGCGTCGATCGATCAGGAGAAAACACCCGTCGCCGTGGGCGATTCGGTGGCGTTCGCGATCGACGGCGCACATATATCGCTGTTCGACGAGGCGGGCGGGGCGCGCCTCTAACGGCAAGCGCAGAAACACAAGCAGACACACAAGCGGACGGAGACATCGTGGCGACCCTCAAGGATGTGGCGGAGCTGGCGGGCGTGGGGCTCTCGACAGCCTCGCGCGCCATTTCGGGCAAAGGGCCCGTATCGGCTGAAGCGGCCGCGCGCGTAAAGGCCGCGATCGCCGAGCTGAACTTCCGGCCCTCGTCGATCGGCCGCGCGATGGCCACGCAGCAACTCGGCATCATTGGCCTGTTCGTGCCGACGTTTTTCGGCTCGTACTACGGCACGATTCTCAAGCAGACGGATCTCGAACTGCGCGCCGTGCATCGTCACGTGGTGGTCGCGACGGGATGCGGCGAGTCGACACCGCGCGAGCAGGCGCTCGAAGCCGTGCGGTTTCTGATCGGCCGCGACTGCGACGGCGTGGTCGTCATCAGTCACGATCTGCACGATGAAGACCTCGATGAGTTGCACCGGATGCATCCCAAGATGGTGTTCCTCAACCGCGCGTTCGAACAGTTGCCCGACGCGTCGTTCTGCGCCGATCACCGTCGCGGCGGCGAACTGGCGGCCGCGACGCTGATCGAACACGGACATCGGCGGATCGCCGTGATTTCGGGGCCGTTCGCGGCATCGGACAACGTCGAGCGGCTCGATGGCTTTTTCGACGAACTTGCGCGTCACGGCATCGCGCGCCACACGGTGCCGTTGATCGAATCGGACTTCTCGCCCGAAGGCGGCTACGCGGCAACCTGCCAGCTGCTCGATTCGAACGTGCCGTTCACCGGACTCTTCTGCGCGAACGACACGATGGCCGTCAGCGCGCTCGCGCGTTTCCAGCAAGTGGGCGTGTCGGTGCCGGGCGACGTCTCCGTGATCGGCTACGACGACGACTATTCGGCGGCGTACGCAGCGCCCACGTTGACCTCCGTGCATATTCCGACGGCCGAACTGACACAGAACGCCGTGCGCTGGCTCATCAACCAGTGCTACGGGACGAACTGGGAGATCTTTCGCGAATTCCCCGTGACGGTGACGATGCGCGCGTCGGTAGGTCGCGCGAAAGCGGCGTGAAAGACGCGGGCGCGTGCCTTTGCGTGCCGCCCCGCAGCACCCCATCAAACTGCATTAGCATGAAGGCTCACCAGGAGTCTTCATGCAGCCACCCCCTCTCGACAATCCCTTCCTCGAATCGCTCGCTGTCGAACTGACCGAGTGGAAAAGCGGCTACGCCGAATTCACGATGCCGATCCGCCCCGCGACGCTCAACCGCCAGCGCGTGCTGCAAGGGGGCGCGATCGCCACGCTGCTCGATGCAGCGGCGGGCTACGCGGGCCTCTATAGCGAGGGCGATCCCATTCACGCATTTACGTTGTCGCTGACCATCAGCTATCTCGACAAAGGGCTCGGCGAAAAGGTCATCAGCAAGGGCTTTCTCGAACGCAAGGGCCGCTCCGTGTATTTCGCGCGCGCCGAGGCGTGGGTCGATCACAAGGTTCTGATCGCCAGTGCGCAGGGCGTCTTCAAGTACGCGTAGTCGAACCGGACTGCCCAATCACGGCCGTGCAGTGACGTTGCGCCGATCCAGGTCGATAGCGCGGCGATCGATCGCTGCGCCGATGTCAGGTAGAATGTGACCGGTAACATTTCATCGCGCTTGCGCGGTCTGAATTAGGCCGCAACGCGGGAAAGGTTTTGCACAATCGGCTAAGATCGATGGTTCGTCAGCCCATTGCGGACCGCGCAACGCTCGCGGGCCGCCGTCTTCCCACTATCAGGAACACAGCATGGTCACATCCAGCAGCTACACCGACACCCGCCTGTTGATCAACAACGAGTGGTGCGACGCCGCCAGCGGCAAGACGCTCGACGTCATCAATCCCGCAACGGGCAAGCCGATCGGCAAGGTCGCGCACGCCGGCAAGGCCGATCTGGACCGCGCGCTGGAAGCCGCGCAGAAGGGCTTCGAAGCGTGGCGCAAGATTCCCGCCAATGAGCGCGCAACCACGATGCGCAAGGCAGCCGCGCTGGTTCGCGAGCGCGCCGACAGCATCGCGCGTCTGATGACGCAGGAGCAGGGCAAGCCGTTCGCGGAAGCGCGCATCGAAATGCTCTCCGCCGCCGACATCATCGAATGGTTCGCCGACGAAGGCCGCCGCGTCTATGGCCGCGTCGTGCCGTCGCGCAACCTGAGTGCGCAGTCGCTCGTGCTGAAGGAGCCGATTGGCCCTGTCGCCGCGTTCACGCCGTGGAATTTCCCCGTCAACCAGGTGGTGCGCAAGCTGAGCGCCGCGCTCGCGAGCGGCTGCTCGTTCCTCGTGAAGGCGCCGGAAGAAACGCCCGCATCGCCGGCAGCGCTGCTGAACGCGTTCGTCGAAGCGGGTGTGCCCGCGGGCACGGTCGGCCTCGTGTTCGGCGATCCCGCTGAGATTTCGAGCTACCTGATTCCGCATCCCATCATCCGCAAGGTGACGTTCACGGGTTCGACGCCCGTCGGCAAGCAGCTCGCCGCGCTCGCCGGCCAGCACATGAAGCGCGCGACGATGGAACTCGGCGGCCACGCGCCCGTGATCGTCGCGCAAGACGCCGACGTCGCGCTCGCCGTGAAGGCAGCGGGCGGCGCGAAGTTCCGCAACGCAGGCCAGGTGTGCATTTCGCCGACGCGCTTTCTCGTGCACAACAGCATCAAGGAAGAATTCGCGGCGGCGCTCGTCAAGCACGCGGAAAGCCTGAAGGTCGGCGACGGTCTGGCTGACGGCACGCAGCTCGGGCCGCTCGCCAACGCACGCCGTCTGACGGCGATGGCAAAGGTGGTCGACGACGCGCGCGCCACGGGCGCCAAGGTCGCGACGGGCGGTGAGCGCATCGGTTCGGAAGGCAACTTCTTTGCGCCGACAGTGCTGACGGACGTGTCGCTGGAAGCCGACATCTTCAACAACGAGCCGTTTGGCCCCGTCGCCGCGATTCGCGGCTTCGACAGCCTGGAAGACGCGATCGCCGAAGCGAACCGCCTGCCGTACGGCCTCGCGGGCTATGCGTTCACGAAGTCGTTCCGCAACGTGCATCTGCTGTCGCAGAACCTCGAAGTCGGCATGCTGTGGATCAACCAGCCCGCCACGCCGACGCCCGAAATGCCGTTCGGCGGCGTGAAGGATTCCGGCTATGGTTCCGAAGGCGGCCCGGAAGCGATGGAAGCCTATCTCGTGACGAAGGCCGTCACGGTGATGGCTGTCTGAGTTCGGCCCCGCGTTCGCGCGGTTGAACTCGCCGCCCGCTGCAATGGCGGGCGGCCGGCATCGAACGATGCCCATCGACGAAGCACGTTCGTCGGACGAGTCGAAAGCTGTCAGTAAAACTCCCGATTGGAGGCATCGCCACGCGCTCCTAGCATGGCGATCGACATGCCGCGCTGGCGCGCCGTGTCGACGGGCGGGCAAAGCGCGTCAGCGCGCCGTGTTGCTCGCGCATTGCTCATACCGTTGCCGCGTTTTCAAATGCGGCCGGACGGCCCCGTCCTACTACTCACTGTGCGCCTCGCGCGCGCAGTCACGCTCGAAGTGCGCCGCGACGCGCCCGTGACAAGAACAAAGAGAACGCACGGCCGACTGCCGCGGCACACCCGCGCCGATGTCCCGGCGCGGGTCCGACGCGCGCCATTCGAACGCGTCGTTGCGCCTCGGGCATTTCCGTCACGAGTCACTGGAGAGTATCGATGATCTTTCATGCGTCCATTCCCACGCAAAACCCCGAACGCGTCGCGCGCACGCTGGCCGAACTGTGGGACGGTTTCGCCGCGCCGTTTTCGCCCTTCGAAGGCGCCTGGATGGCCGTGGCGGGCGACGATCGCGGCACGATCATCGAGACCTATCCGAGCAACATGACGCTCACGCCCGGCGATACGCGAGAGCCCGTCGCGTCGATGACAGCGGGCCGTCCGCAATACAGCGGCTTTCATATGGCCGTTGCGTCGCCGCTGTCCGTCGAGCAGGTGATCGCGATCGGCGAGCGCGAAGGGTGGCGCGCCGTGCGTTGCACGCGCGGCAACAATTTCTTCGACGTGATCGAGTTGTGGATCGAAAACAGCACGCTGATCGAAGTGCTGACGCCCGAGATGCAGGCGCAGTATCTCGGCTTCGCGACGCCGGAGAACTTTCGCGCGCTTGCGCAGCAGGCTGCCGCCCGTTGCGCGCCTTCTGTTGTCGGGGCGCAATGACTACACTGCGGTGAATGCCATTGACGGGAGTACCCGATGACTGCCGCTGCAAACTGTCCCGCGTCGGTTGCAACGTTCAGGAGCGAGCATGGCTTTTCGATCACGGTCGCGCGGCTGCGCGGCCTGCTGGTCGATAAAGGCATGACGATCTTCGTCGACATCGATCAGGCCGACGCGGCCGCCCAGGTGGGCATGACACTGCGCCCGACGCGGCTCATCGTGTTCGGCAACCCGAAGGGCGGCACGCCCGTGATGCAGGCCAACCCTTGCGCAGGCCTGCTGTTGCCGCTGAAGGCGCTGGTCTGGGAAGACGAAGCGCGCGTGACATGGCTCGCCATCGACGACGTGACGGGCGCGCTCGTCGACGGCTACGGGCTTGCTGCGTCGCTCGTCGAGCCGCTCGCAAAGGCGAAGGCGCTGATCGAGATGTCGGCGGGGCGTGATCCAGTGTGAGCGGTCGTGACGCTCACGCCACGCGTTCAGTGATCGTCCGGACTGGCTCCCGTGGCAGCGTCCAGCAGTGCCTCCAGCCGATGCGGGTCCGCCAGCCCCGTGATCGTGCCGACCTTGCGTCCGTTGGCGTCGTAGACGACGGTGAACGGCACCGCGCCGCGCGTGTCGCCTTCGCGCAGCATCATCGCGATGCCGCCCATGCCGGCGAGATAGAGCGGGTAGTTGATTCCATAGTCGTGCGCGAAGGACCGCACGGCGGCCGCCTCGTCGAGCGCAATGCCGATGAACTGCGCGTTGCCGCGATACGCGTTCTGCAACGCGATGAACGCGGGCACTTCCGTGCGGCACGGCCCGCACCACGGTGCCCAGAAATTGATGACGAGCGCATGTCCGCGATAGCGCTCGAGTGATTCGAGCTTGCCGTCCAGCGGTTGCAGTTGCGACGGATAGACGGCAGCGGGCGTGGCCGCGGCAGCGGGTGCAGCGGCGCGCGCATCGGTTGCGGCGAGCAAGCCTGCGAGCACGCAGGCAAGCGATGCCGCCGCGATTCGCGCGCGCATCGGTGAGAGGACGTTCATGTCTGATGAAACCCCAACGCTGAAAAAGAGCGAAGAGCATACGAAGGTCCGTGCGCGCGGCCAATGCTCGCGGGACGCGAATTCATGCCCGATCGTCTCATCGGCGGCGGCGGGGCCTCTTGCCGTTCGACGCGACCGGCATGTCGCGCGCCCGAAAAAGCACTTGAGCCGAACGAGCATGTCATCGAGTCGCTGCGGCATGTGCGCGCACAACGATCGCTTTTAAAGTCCGCTCCATCGGCGTCACGCGTGCCCCACGGTTCGTGGTCCGCGACGCAGCCCAGGAGAGTGACATGCAAAAGAAGTCAAACGAAACGGTAATACCTGCCGCCTTCTTCGGCATCGCCGTCGGATTCCTCGCGCTTGCGAATGCGTGGCGCGTTGCTGCGCGCATCTGGCCGGTGCCAGCCGGCATCGTCGACGTGCTGACGTTCGTCGCGCTTGGCGTGTGGATCGTCGTGCTCGCCGCGTATGCGCGCAAGTGGCTCGTGCAGCGCGCGCAGGCGCAGGCGGAATGGCGGCACCCGCTGCAATCGTCGTTCATGGCGCTCGGACCCGTGGCGAGCCTGCTGGCAGCGAGCGCACTTAACAACTACGCGCATGTCGCGGCGCTGACGGTATTCGTGCTCGCCGCCGGCGCTCAACTGGTGCTCGGTATTCAACTGCAAAGCCGCTACTGGCAAGGCGGCCGCGACCCGGAACTGACGACGCCCGCCCTCTATCTGCCCGCTGTCGCGCCGGGCTTCGTCAGCGCGACGACGGCCGCATCGTTCGGCTGGCACGAAGCCAGCATGCTGTTTTTCGGCGCGGGGATGCTGTCGTGGCTCGCGATCGAATCGCTGGTCTTGCATCGGGCCGCCGTGCACGCGCCGCTGCCCGAAGCGCAGCGTCCGTTGCTGGGCATCCAGGCCGCGCCGCCCGTGGTCGGCGGCGTTGCCTACATGAGCCTCACGCATGGCGCGCCCGATGTGTTCGCCTATGCGCTGCTCGGCTATGGCCTGTATCAGGCGCTGCTGGTGCTGCGTCTGCTCCCGTGGATTCGCCGTCAGCCGTTCGCGCCGTCGTATTGGGCGTTCACGTTCGGCGCCTCCGCGCTGCCGACGCTCGCGCTGCGCATGGTTGAGCGCGGCGCGGCGGGCACGGTGCAATGGCTGGCCGTCGCGCTGTTCGTCGCGGCCAACGTGGTGATTGGAACGATCGCGTGGAAGACGCTGCGCGTATGGGCGGATGGACGGTTGCTGCCGCGGGTCGAACCCGCTGCGCAGGCTACGCAGGCCGCGATGGGCGCGCAGGGCGCACAGGTTGAACAGGCACGCACGCCCGCAGACGCCACGTCGACGTCCCCGGCCATCACGCAAGTGTCGCGCGCGGCGCGGACGGTGAAGATCGCACAGGTGGTGAAACACGCGACGCATCGCATGCACGCTGCACCGCGGCGCGATAGCTCCCCTTCGCGCGAGCACACTGCAGCGTGAGCTCGCGAATGTCACTCAGGACGCGGCGCCCTGCGTCTTGCGGTCCCACGCTTTCAGACTGACGCCGAGATACTCCGCGAAGCCATCGGCGGGCGGCGACAGCGAGCGGTCGACGGGACGATAGATGCACACCTCGCGTATCGTTTCGGGCTCGACGACCCGCCGCATCGCCAGCCCGAAGGTCTGCGCGAGCGGCCTCACGTAAGCGGGCGCGAGCGTGACGGCGAGACCTTGTGACGCGAGACCGAATGCCGTCGTGACGTTGTCGACGACCTCGACGGGCGCGATGCGTGCGTCCGTCGGCTGATCGACGAGCATCTTTGCGACGCTCGCCTCGTGATCGCGGCCCGTCGCGATGATGGGCGTGCCGCGCAGATCCTGCCAGCGCACGCGCCGCTTGCGCGCGAGGGGATGATGCTCTGCGCACCACAGCACCCACGGGCTGCTGAACACCGCTTCGCGCTGCACGCGGTCGCCCGTCGCGCGATCCGGTCCGATGGCGAGATCGACATCGCGCGCGACGCGCTCCACCAGCTGCTCGACATCCGTATCCACCACACGCACCACGACCTTCGGCTTCTGCGCCGCATAGCCCGCGATCGCGTATGGCATCGCCGTGCTCGCGAGCACGAGCGGCGCGCCTACGCGCACGATGCCCGCCGCGCGGTTGCGGATGTCGCTGGCCGTCTGCTCGGCGGCGCGCAGATGCCGCAGCACCGATTCCGCCGACGTCAGAAAATCGCGGCCAGCCGTAGACAGGCTCACGCGACGCGTCGTGCGATCGAACAGACGAAAGCCCAGTTCACGCTCCAGTTCCGCGAGCAGCTGGCTCACGGCGGACGATGTGAGCCCCAGCCGTTGCGCCGCGGCAGCAATGCTGTTCTGATCGACAATCGCGAGAAACGCCTCGAATTGGCGTATGGTGATGCGTGTGAGGGCCATCCGTCGATTCTAAAGCGAAACTTACGAATCATCCAAAATCGATTGATTGTGACGGCACGCGCTTATCGCCGACACTGTGCCTTCCGCACCTCTCGCATTCCGCAAGCACTTACACACAGTCAGAGACACCGTCATGTTCGAACACATTCCTGCCTATCCCGGCGACCCGATCCTGAGCCTGAACGAAGACTTCCAGCGCGACCCGCGCACGAACAAGGTCAACCTGAGCATTGGCATCTACTTCGACGAGAGCGGCGCGTTGCCCGTGATGTCGTCGGTGCGCGAAGCCGAAGCGGCCGTCGTCGCGCTGGGCACGCCCCGTTCCTATTTGCCGATGTCCGGCCTGCCAGCCTATCGCGACGCCGCGCAGGCGCTCGTGTTCGGCACCGAAAGCGCGGCGCGCGCGGCGGGCCGCATCGCGACGGTGCAAACCGTGGGCGGCTCGGGCGCGCTGAAGGTGGGCGCGGACTTTCTCAAGCGCCACTTCGCAGGCTCGCAGGTGTGGCTGAGCGATCCGAGCTGGGAAAATCATCGTGTCGTGTTCGAAGCAGCGGGACATACGGTCAACACCTATCCGTACTACGACGACGCAACGGGCGGCCTGCGCTTCGACGCGATGCGCGACACGATCGACGGTCTGGCCGAGCGCAGCATCGTGCTGCTGCACGCGTGCTGTCACAACCCGACGGGCGTCGACCTGACGGCTGAGCAGTGGCGCGAGCTGATTCCCGTGCTGCAGCGTCGCAAGCTGATCGCGTTCGTCGACATGGCGTATCAGGGTTTCGGCGACGGCCTCGAAGAAGATGCCGCGTGCGTGCGCATGCTCGCCGATGCGGACGTGCCGATGATCGTCGCGAATTCGTTCTCGAAGAATTTCTCGCTGTACGGCGAACGTTGCGGCGCGTTGAGCGTCGTCTGCAACGACGCCGCCGAAGCGCAGCGCGTGCTCGGTCAACTGACCTTCACGATCCGCGCCAACTACAGCAATCCGCCGATGCACGGCGCGCGCCTCGTTGCAGGCGTGCTCAACGATCCGAAGCTGCGCGCGTCATGGGACGACGAACTGCGCGTGATGCGCGAGCGCATCCACGAAATGCGACATGCGATTCACGAGGGCCTTGCGGGCCGCGTCGACGAAGTGATGCGCGCGCGGTATATCGCGCAGGTCGGCATGTTCACGTACACGGGACTGTCCGCCGAACAGGTGGAAACGCTGCGCGTCGAACACGGCATCTATTTGCTGCGTTCGGGGCGCATGTGCGTCGCGGGCCTGAATCGCGCCAACGTCGGATACGTGGCGTCGGCCATCGCGGCTGTGGCCGGTTCCGGTTCGCGCGCGTAAGGGGACACACGATGGAGACGCTGGAGCGAGACACGCAGCACACACCCGCAATGCATCCCGACGAATGGCACGCGCGCGTTCAATTGGCCGCGTGCTATCGCGTCTTCGATATGCTGGGTTGGACCGAGCTGATCTACAACCACATCACGGTGCGCCTGCCCGAAAGCGTGACAGCGGGAGCGAAGCAGTTCCTCATCAACCCGTTCGGCCTGCATTACAGTGAAGTGACGGCGCGCAATCTGGTGAAGATCGATGCGCAAGGGCGCATTCTCGACGGCTCCGCCTACCCGGTGAACCCGGCCGGCTTCACCGTGCATGCCGCGCTGCACGAAGGCATACCCGACGCGCATTGCGTGATGCATACGCACACGACAGCGGGCGTCGCCGTCGCGTGCTCGGAGGAGGGTTTGCAGCAGACCAACTTCTACAGCGCGCAACTGCACGAGCGCATTGCGTATCACGACTTCGAAGGCATCACCATTCACGCCGAAGAAGGGCCGCGCCTTGTCGAGCATATCGGCGACCGGCAGGCGGTGATTCTGCGCAACCACGGGCTGCTCGCGTGGGGCGAGACCTTGCCGCAAGCGTTCGCGATCCTGTGGACGTTGAACCGCGCGTGCGAAATCCAGGTCGCGACGTTCGCAATGGGCCGCGCGCGTGCCGTGCCGGAAGCGATCGCCGCGCAATGCTCGCGCGACGCGCTGCAGTTCGACGCACGCTACGGCGCAGGCCAGGACGTGTTCGATGCGCTGGTGCGCAAGGTCGACAGGATCGACGCCAGCTATAAAGACTGAAGGGAACAGCGAGGAACGACGAAGATGAAGGTAGGCATTTACGGCGCGGGCGCGATCGGCGGATGGATGGGCGTGAAGCTCGCGCAGGCGGGCTGCGAGGTGAGCGTGGTCGCGCGCGGTGCGACGCTCGAGGCATTGCGCGAACACGGATTGCGCCTGATCGAGAACGGCGAGACGCACACGGTCGAGGTCAAGGCAAGCGAGCAGCCCGCGGCGCTCGGCGTGCAGGATCTCGTGATCGTCGCGGTGAAGGCGCCGGGCATGGCCGCCGTCGCGCAGCATATCGGGCCGCTCATCGGCGCGAGCACGGTCGTGCTGACGGCGATGAACGGCGTGCCGTGGTGGTTCTGCGACGGCTTGCAAGGCGAATTGGCGGGCGCGCGTCTGTCATCCGTCGATCCCGACGGCTCGATTGCCGCCGCCATTCCGGCTGCGCGCACGCTCGGCTGCGTCGTGCATGCGAGCTGCCGCGTCGATGCGCCGGGCGTCGTCGCGCATCATCAGGGGCGCGGGCTGATCGTCGGCGAGGCGATGGGGCACGCGAGCGAGCGTGTGGCGTCGCTCGTCGAGCTGCTGCGCAAGGCGGGCTTCGATGCGAGCGCGTCGGCGCAGATCCAGCGCGATGTCTGGTACAAGCTGTGGGGCAACATGACGATGAACCCTGTCAGCGCGATCACGGGCGCGACCACCGACAAGATTCTGAATGATCCGCTCGCGCGCGACTTCGTCACCCGGGTGATGCGGGAAGCGAAGGAAATCGGCGCGCGCTTTGGCATTCCCATCGAGCAGGCGCCCGAGGATCGCCATGCCGTGACGCTGAAGCTCGGCGCGATGCGCACGTCGATGCTGCAGGACGTGGAGGCGGGCAAGGCCGTCGAACTGGACGCGCTGGTGGGCGCCGTGTGCGAACTGGGCGCGCTGACGGGCGTCGAGACGCCGTATGCGAATGCGCTGTTCGGGCTCGCGCGTCTGCACGCCCGGGCACGTGGGCTGTATTCTCTCGGCTGACTTTTGTTTCCTCAATGACAGCCCAGCCCAAAGAAGCATGAAATTCACCGATCTATCGTCACCCGCGTACTTCGAAAATCCTTATCCGTTCTACGACGGCATCCGCAGCGCGGGCGCCTTCGTGCCGCTTGCGCCGAACGTCGTGCTGACGGGCCGTCACGCCGTGATCGGCGCGCTGCTGCCCGATCGCCGCATGGGCAAGACCTATATGCCGAGCGTGGTTGCGCGCTATGGCGAAAGCGCGCGCGAGCAACCCGTGTTTCAGGCACTCGAACGCACCTTCCTGATGATGAACCCGCCCGCGCACACGCGGCTGCGCGCGTTGCTGATGAAAGCGTTCAACGCAAGGCAGATCGAAACGCTGCGCGCGATCGCCGAAGACACCACCGACAGCCTGCTCGACGCGATAGCAGGCAAGCACGAGGCGGATCTCGTCAGCGAGTTCGCGATGCCGTTGCCGCTGCAGATCATCTGCCGTCTGCTCGACGTGCCCGTCGAAGACGGCGTGCGTTTCGGCGAAGCAGCGAGCCTGCTGGTGTCCGCGTTCGATCTCGCGCCGATGCCGCCGCAAGCGCTGGCGCGCGCGAATCAGGCGGCGCTCGATCTCGAAGCGTACTTCCGCGCCGTGATTGCGCAACGGCGTGCGACGCCCGGCAACGACATCGTGTCGTCGCTGATTCAGGCGGAAGAGGGCGGCGAGCGGCTGTCGGAGGATGAGATCGTGTCGAACGTGATCCTGCTGTTCGTGGCGGGACACGAGACGACGTCGAACATGCTCGGCAACGCGCTGATCGCGCTGCACCGGCATCCCGATCAACTGGCGAAACTGCGCGGCGATCCTTCGCTGGTGCCGAAGGCGATTGCCGAATGTGCGCGTTACGACACGGCCGTGCAGATGGTCGTGCGCACCGCGTTCGACGATGTCGAGGTGGACGGCCAGACGCTGGCGCGCGGCACCATCGTCTTCATGCTGCTCGGCTCGGCCAATCGCGACCCGGCGCGCTTCGATGATCCCGACCGGCTGGATATCGAACGCGACCCATCAGGCCACCTGCTCACGTTCGGCGCGGGGATTCACTACTGCCTCGGCGCGCGTCTCGCGATGATGGAACTGGAGATCGCGCTGCACAAGCTGCTGACGCGCTTGCCCGAACTGCAGCTCACGAATCTCGACACGTTGCAATGGCACAAGCGGAACAATCTGCGCGGCGTCGAATCGCTGATCGCCGCATGGTGATGTGATGTTCTGGCGCAAAGCGTGAGCGCTCGACGCTCACGCCATGTCGCGGTGCCAGCGCTCCAGCTGTTCGACGGTGGTGCCCGCGCCGCCGCAGACGATCACAAGCACGGACTCGAAGCGCTGCAGTGCTTGCGTCGGCGCATACACGAGCGCAAGGCTCGCGCCGCACGCAGGCTCGACCAGCACGCGATGATCGTCGACGAAACGCCGCGACGCGTCCACGGCTTGCGCATCCGATACGACGACGCATTCGACAGGATGCGTCTGCGTGAGCCTGAATGCCTGCTCGCAGACCTGCTTCGCGCCCAGCGACGTCGCGACGCTCGTGATGCCCGGCAGTTCGATCCGCTTGCCCGCGCGCACCGACTGCGCAAGCGACGACGCGCCCTCCGTTTCGACTGCGATCACGGGCACGCTGGCAAGTCCGTTGCGCCGCAAGCCTTCGATCGCGCCCGCCATCAGCCCGCCGCCGCCTACCGACAGCACCA
Source organism: Paraburkholderia bengalensis (assembly GCF_037126505.1). NCBI lineage: Bacteria > Pseudomonadati > Pseudomonadota > Betaproteobacteria > Burkholderiales > Burkholderiaceae > Paraburkholderia > Paraburkholderia bengalensis. The sequence goes on along the minus strand of NZ_JACFYJ010000060.1, from coordinate 33,167 downwards.
CGGCATCGAACGCCGCGCCCGCGCGCACGACTTCGTCGATCATCGACGCATGGCCGTGCCACAGCAGCGGGTCATCGAACGGATGGATGAAGGCGTCGTCGGGACCAACCTGTTCGAGCGCGAACGCATTCGCTTCCTGCCAGGTCGCGCCGTGCACGATCACGTCGGCGCCTTGCAGCGCGATCAGCTGCTTCGCGCGCTCGCCCGTGCTCTGCGGCACGACCACCGTGACGGGAACCGACAGCGCGCGCCCCGCATACGCGACGGCAATGCCCGCATTGCCGCCCGACGACGACACGAAGCGGCGCTTGCCGCGCCTCGCATGCTCTTCGCACGCATAGCCGATGCCGCGAATCTTGAACGAGCCGGGCGGCTGCAACGCGTCCATCTTCAGCAGCACGCGGCGGCCGAGCGCGTGGCTGAGCGGTTGGGATTCGAGCAGAGGCGTATCGATGTGGAGTGTCATGACGGTATCGCCTGAAGCGGCGTGTTGAGGTCGATGCGGAATCGCCGATGATAGCAACGGACGTCCGCGGGGGCTTGCTGTTTGTGCGCAAGATCCAGGTGCGCAGAAAAAAGGGCGGTCGACGCATGTCGAACCGCCCGTTCTTCGCTACTTGCCCGCGATCAGGCTCGGATCGCCCGCGACGCGCTCATGGGCGCGCGGCGCGCCATCGTCGAGCAGCCCCTTGGTCAGTTCCAGCGCCTGACGCTCGAAGAGGCGCCGGTACACGCCATGGTCGATGCGGATCAGCTGTTCGTGGCTCCCTTCTTCGACCACGCGGCCCTTGTCGAGCACGAGCAGCCGGTCGAGCGCACGCACGGTCGACAGCCGGTGCGCGACGACGAGCGTCGTGCGTCCCACCATCAGCCGCTCCATCGCCTGCTGGATCAGCACCTCGCTTTCGCTGTCGAGGCTCGACGTGGCTTCGTCGAAGATCAGGATCGGCGCGTCGGCGAGAAACGCGCGCGCAATCGCGACCCGCTGACGCTCGCCGCCCGACAGCTTCACGCCGCGTTCGCCGACCAGCGTGTCGTAACCATGCGGCAGCGCGGCGATGAAGTCGTGCGCGCTCGCGAGCTTCGCGGCCTGCACGATATCGTCGAACGATGCGCCCGGCCGCGCATACGCGATGTTCTCCGCGAGCGAGCGGTGAAACAGCACGGGCTCCTGCTGCACGATCGCGATGTGCTGGCGCAGCGACGCCTGCTGCACGTCGGCGATGTTCTGACCGTCGATCGTGATGCGGCCATCGTCGATGTCGTATAGACGCTGGATCAGCTTGATGAACGTCGTCTTGCCCGAGCCCGAATGCCCGACGAGGCCGATCCGCTCGCCCGGCGCGATGCGCAGCGAGAAGTCGCGATAGAGCGGCTTGCGCTGCGCGCCATAGCGGAACGTCACGTGCTCGAAGCGGATTTCGCCCTGCGGTACGGCGATGTCGCGCGCGCCCGGCTTGTCTTCGATGCCGAGCGGCTCGCGTTCGAGCGCGACGAGTTCTTCCATGTCGTTGACCGAGCGCTGCAGGTTGCGCACGTGCATGCCGACATCTCGCAAGTAGCCTTGCAACACGAAGAACGTGGTCAGCGCATAGGTGATGTCGCCGACGCTCGCTTCGTCGCGCAGCCACAAGAGCAGCGCGGCGCCGAGGATGGCCGCCTGCATCAGCGCGAGCATCGCGCCCTGCACGCCGCCGTTCGTGGTGCCGCGCTGCCATGTGCGGCGCGTGCGCTGACGCCACTTCGCGATTACGCGTTCGAGCCGCGCTTCTTCGCGCGCTTCGGCGCCGAACGCCTTGACGACGGCGTTGCAGCTGACGGCATCGGCGAGCGCGCCGCCCATGCGCGTGTCCCACAGGTTGCCCAGACGCGCGGCGGGCGCGACATAGCCGAGCGACAGCGCGACCGTCACGGCCACGTACAGCAGCGAGCCCACGCCGACCACGGCGCCCATCACGGGCCAATGAATACCGAGCAGCACCGTCGAGCCCGCCAGCATGACCAGTGACGGCAGCAGCGCGATGAGCAGCGTGTCGTTGAGCAGGTCGAGCGCCCAGATGCCGCGCGTGATCTTGCGCACCGTCGAGCCCGCGAAGCTGTTCGCGTGCCAGTCGGTCGAAAAGCGCTGCACGCGATGAAACGCGTTGGCGCAGATCGCGCTCATCATCGTCAGCGTCATCACGATGATGCTGCGATAGACAAGCTGCCGCAGCACCGTGCCGCCGATGCCGAGCGCGATCAGCGTGGCGAACGCAACGAGCGCCGCATGCGATGCCACCGTCTTGCCGAGCGTGCTGCCCGAGCTCAGGGCATCGACGAGCCGGCCGGCGAACATCGGCGTCAGCACGTCGGCGAATGCGGCCATCAGTGCGAACAGCGCGATGCCCGCGACGCGCACCGGTTGCCGGCGCCAGTGCTGGAAAGTGAAGCCAAGAACGCTTCTGAACGCTTGCGCGCCAAAGTCGAGTTTTTTGCTAGCCATGTGTTTGCAGCGAGCGCCGCAAAGCGACGCGTCGCGATCCAGTCAGGATTGAAAACAGACAGCCGATGCCCGCCCATCTGCGGCGGCGACGAAAGAAACGGTTGTCTGGTAAAGGCGCGGACCTGTTCGTGACGCCGGTCCGGCGCGGATGACGACCTAGCTCAGAGAGCCGGTGACGCCTGGCGACATCCCACGGGAGATTGCGATGTTCGTCGTATGCATTGAACGCCTCCCTTGGTGATGTGTGGATGAAGGGCTGCCGCGTGAACTTGCGGCGTGTCCGGAATTGTAGCAAGAAAGCTTGCGTAACGTGATCGCAATGTGCATTGACCTGACGCGATGTATTGGTTTTATGCGGTTTTATGCGTGCATCATCGCGCGCGCGGCATGCGTACGCGCGGCCCGGCAGGCGCGCGCCGGATACAATGCGGCTGCGCTGAACCACTCAACCTGATTCGACCTCAACTCATGTCCAGTTCCACTCGGGCCTTTCTGCTCGGTCCGTTGCTCAAAGGCGTGTCCCGTTCGTTTTATCTGACGCTGCGCATTCTGCCCGCCGGCATGCGTGATCCCATCGGTCTCGCGTATCTGCTTGCGCGCGCCGCCGACACCATCGCCGATACCGCTCTGATACCGCCCGGCCAGCGGCTCGCGCTGCTGCTCGCGCTCGCGAGCAGGTCAACGGCGCGACGGACGACGGCGAACTCGCGCGGCGTCTCGCAAGCGAAGTGGCGGGGCAGCAGAGTCAGTCGGACGAAAAGGTGCTGCTCGAATCGATCGCGCCCGCGCTCGACGTGCTCGCGCAACTGGACGAGACCGACCGCGCCGCCGTGCGCGAGATCGTCACGACGTTGACCACGGGCATGGAGTTCGATCTGCGCACCTTCCCCGACGAACGCTCGGGCCAGATCGTCGCGCTGCGCGAATGGAGCGAACTGGACCGCTACACGTATCTCGTGGCGGGCTGCGTTGGCGAGTTCTGGACCAGGATGACCTACGCGCATCTGCCCGGCACGCTGAAAACCGAACCCGCGACGATGCTCGATCGGGGCGTGCGCTTCGGCAAGGCGTTGCAGATGACCAACGTGCTGCGCGATTGCGGCAAGGATCTGCGCATCGGGCGCTGCTATCTGCCGTTGGCGATGCTCGACGGATTCGGGCTGACGCCCACGATGCTGCTCGGCCCGCAAGCGTCGAAGCGCGCGCAGCCGCTGATGCACGAACTGGTGCGCCCGTCGCTCGAACACTTTCGCGCGGCGCTCGACTACACGCTGGCCATTCCCCGCTTCTCGCCGCGCTTGCGGCTCGCGTGCGTGTGGCCGATTGTGATCGGGCTCGAAACGCTGCTGCTGCTCGTCGATAACGAGCATTGGCTCGATCCCGCGCGCGGCTCGAAGATCCGCCGCAACCAGGTGTACGGCATCATCGCGCGCTCGCTGCCCGCTTCGCTGTCGGATGCGCGGCTGCGCCACTGGATCGAAGGGCTGATCGGGGCAATCGAAGCGCGCATCGGCAAAAGCGCGAACGCGCTGGCGCCCGAAAGCGTACGATGAACGCGGCATAACCCGGCACGGGACGCACCATGACAGACATCATCAGCTGGCACGCCCATGTGTATTTCGATCAGGCGACGCGCGACGCCGCATGGGCGCTGCGCGAAACCATCGAGGCGCGCTTCGGCGGCAGGCTCGAAATAGGGCGCTTTCACGAACGCCCGGTTGGACCGCATCCGATGTGGTCGTATCAGCTCGCGTTCGGCCCCGAGCTGCTCGCTGAGCTGTTCGCGTGGCTCACGCTCAATCACGGCACGCTCGACGTGTTTTTGCATCCGAACACAGGCGACGCCCTGCGCGACCATCGCGACGCGGCGGCGTGGATCGGGCGCTCGTACCCGTTGAAGCTCGCGGCTCTGGGCGGATAACGCGTCGCGTCGCGCGGTGCTGGAACGCGACGCCGCAGCGCAGCACAACTTTTCTCGCCGGCGGTGTCGATTCGTGTCGCCGCCGTTCGTCGTCGAGGTAAGCGGACATATCGACCGCTTCCAGCCAGCAAGGACGACGACGATGACTTTGACGCTCTACGCTCACCCGTTTTCTTCGTATTGCCAGAAGGCGCTCACCGCGCTTTACGAGAACGACACGCGCTTCCACTACCGGCGGCTCGACGAACCCGGCGCGATGGACGAACTCGCCGCGCGCTGGCCCATCCGGCGCTTTCCGGTGCTCGTCGACGAAGGCCGCACGATCCCCGAGGCGACCGTCATCATCGAGCATTTGCAGCGGTTCCACCCCGGCCCCGTGCGGTTTCTGCCGGACGATCCGCGCGCGGCGCTCGAAGTGCGCTTCATGGACCGCTTCTTCGACAACTACCTCGCGACACCGCAGCAAAAAATCGTGTTCGACAGCATGCGCGATGCGAATGAGCGCGACGCGCGCGGCGTCGCCGATGCGCGCGCGCTGCTCGACATCGCCTACGCGTGGCTCGACAACGTGATGAAAGACCGCGAGTGGGCAGCGGGCGAGCGCTTCAGTCTCGCGGACTGCGGGGCGGCGCCGTTTCTCTTCTATGCCGACTGGACGCATCGGATCGATCCGAGGTTCAAGCAGGTGATCGCTTACCGGCAGCGCCTGTTGAAACGGCCGTCGTTTGCGCGCGCCGTCGACGAAGCGCGGCCTTACCGGCATCTGTTTCCGCTCGGCGCGCCCGATCGCGACTAGGCGCGGCTGACCCGGCGCCCCTTCGCGGTCGAGTCATTGCCGGTCGAGCGCCCGTGAGCCCGGCTGACTAGCCTCACCAGTTGGCCCGGCCTACGGCGCCCTTTCTTCTTTCACGGAGGCCACACCATGTCTTCTGCATCGCCTCTCGTGCCCGCCGCCGAACTCGCGAAGCGCAACGGCCGGCACTATCCGAACGAAAGCATCGAGTACCGCCGCGCACGCGATGCGCTGCTTGCGGAAGAAATCGAACTGCGCCGCCACATCGAGCGCGTGGCCGCGCAACGCCGCGCGCTGCCGCCCGGTGGCGAAGTGACGCGCGACTATCGCTTCGTCGGCGAAGCGGGGCCCGTCGATTTCGCGGCGCTGTTCGGCGACAAGGACACGCTGGTGATCTACAGCTTCATGTTCGGGCCGCAGCGCGAGCGGCCGTGTCCGATGTGCACGTCGCTATTGAGCGCGTGGGACGGCGAGGCGCGCGACATCATGCAGCGCGTCGCGCTTGCCGTCGTCGCGCGCTCGCCCGTCGAGCGGCTCGCCGCGTTCAAAAAGGAGCGCGGCTGGCGCGCTCTGAAGCTGTATTCGGATGTCGACGGCGCGTACAGCCGCGACTTCGGCGCGATCGGCGACGATGGCGGCGACGAGCCGGCGTTCCAGGTGTTCACGCGCCGCGGTGGCACGATCCGGCATTTTTACGCGGCGGAAATGGGGTTGGCGACGGCCGATCCCGGCCAGGACCCGCGCGGCGCGCCCGATCTGATGCCGATGTGGACGATCTTCGACATGACGCCGGAAGGGCGTGATCCGCATTGGTATCCGAAGCTGGATGACGGGAAGTGACGGTTGGCGCCGACGGTGAGGCGGTTCACGTGCAGCAGCGTGTTTTTGAAGCGTGCGGCGCTGTGGTTCGCGCCGTGCCGCGCTTACCGTATGCGAACGCGAACGCGCATGCACGCTTGACGCGAAGACGCGGCAACGCAATGTCCGCGCCGTGTCCGGTCGTGAGGGTCAGTCGGCTATGCGTTTGTCGGCGAGCGCGCGCTCGCAGTCGCCGAGCACGGCGACGACGAGACGCGCCTGGGCGTCGAGTTCGTCGGTGTCGAGAATCTCTTCGACGGCGTCGCGCGCCCAGTCGGCTTCGACGAACGATGCGTGGCGCTGCGCGATGTCGAGTGCCATGGCCGACAGCCTCGCGATGCACAGCCAGTCGGCTGTGCGCCCGTGTCTGTCGAGCCACTTGTGCGCGGCTTCCACGTGAAAGGACGCAGACGGCCAGGTCTCGTTCAGATACCAGGCGCCGAGGCTTCCGCATGTGAGCCAGCACAGCAGCTCGACGCGGTCGCGTTGGCTCAGAAGATGGCGTACATCACTCATGGCGACGCTCGCGAAGGTAACGGATATGACGTGAGTTCCGCGTAGCAAAGCTCGAACCCGTGTAGTTACGACAATAACACGCACGTTGTGCCGTGCAGAACAGGGTTTAACCGGATGCGAAGGCCCGACGCGAGGCCGAATGTGGGCCCGCCGACAATCGGCCCTCACCACGGCTGCCTGTTCCCGGCACGCGCGCCCGCGCGCTGCACGGCCGCACGCAGTGCGGCAGCCTGGCGCGGGCGGCGCTGCCGATGATTACCGCGCGCAGGCGTCGCGCGAACGATCGGGACCGTCGAGCGCGATCGTCTGGCCGTGATGGAGCACCGTGAACGCGTCGTCGGGCAGGCTGGCGTCGTGCACCGCTTCGGCGAGTTTTTGCGGCGGTTCGTCGAGCGGCTCATCGGTCAGTTCGAACGTGCCCCAGTGAATGCCGATGGCCTTTTTCGCGTGTATGTCCTGGAAAATCTGCACGGCCTGCTGCGGATCGACGTGCGGCGGACCCATGAACCAACGCGGCGCATACGCGCCGATGGGAATCAGCGCGAGATCGAAGCAGCCGAACGCCGCGCCGAGCCGCCGGAAGTCGCCGGAATCGCTGGCGTAGCCGGTGTCGCCCGCGAAATACACGGAAAGCGGCCGGGCGGCGCCCTTGGGCGTCTTGATCACCCAGCCGCCCCACAGCGTCTCATTGCGGTCGGTGAGGCTGCGCGCGGACCAGTGTGTCGCCGGCACGAACCAGAAGTCGAGTCCGGAAACGGTCGTCTCGTCGCTCCAGTCCAGTTCCTGCGCGTTCGTGATGCCTTTGCCCGCCAGCCATGCCTTGATGCCGAGCGGCACGAGAAAGCGGGGCGGGCCGCCTGGCTGCGCGTTCAGCGCCTCGACGCTGGCGGTATCCAGGTGGTCATAATGGCTGTGCGAGATCAGCACGACATCGATGTGCGGCAGTTCATCGAGCGCGAGCCCGGGCGGCACGCGGCGCTTCGGCCCGATGAAGGTGAACGGCGACGCGCGTTCCGAGAACACCGGGTCGGTCAGGATGTTGACCCCATCGATCTGCAGCAAGGCCGTGGCATGGCCGATCCACGTCAGCGTGGCGTCGCTTCGGTTCGTCTTCAGCCAGGCGACGTCGGGGTGATCGACGCGAAACGCGTAGCCGTTCGCGGGCGGCGGCGGCAAGTCGTGAACCAGCCGGTTCCAGCGCCACTTCCAGACCGAGCCGCGCGCGAGCGGCCCGTCGCTGTTCTCGTAGCCGTCGGCCGTACGCGGCGCGTGATGGATGCCGGCGGCAGCCAGGCTCTCCGGCGACGGATCGGTTTCCTGCGCGCGGACGGCGCAGGTCGCCGCAGAGGCGCCGAGAACGAAGGCGGTGAGCACGACGCACGGGGCGCGCAGGCGGAACAGGAACGGCATCGCGTCTGGTTTGTGCGGCTGCTTGCGCAGCCGGGCGTTGTGGGTCGGGCGATGCGTCAGTGTAGACTGCGCGCCGCATTTTCCGCCGATGCAATGGCGTGCCGGTAGTCGAGCAATGCCGCGAAATATCGTGCAGCGACGGCAGTCCGGTTCATCGACTCGCCGTGTGCGGCGCGCAGGGCCGACCACGTGACCCGGGATGCACTGGCACCCCGTCGCCGGAAAAATTGTGCGTGTGCTGAACTGGCAGAATGAAATGAAATGCCGATCTTCGCGCAAAAAGTGCACCAGTTCGGCGCGGTTCGTGCAATTTTTTGCCTTATCGGCGTTTCGAACGGTCTGTTTCAAACCGTCAAAAACCAAAATAAGGCAAAATTCGGGTCATTCGCGTCGGCCGTGGCGCTGCCGGCGGCATTTCCCAACCTTTCTCGACCAAGAGCAAAGCGATGAGTACCAAGCAACCTACGATCATCTACACCCTGACCGACGAAGCCCCGCTGCTCGCGACGAGTGCCTTTCTGCCGATCATCCGTACGTTTACCGCTCCGGCTGGCGTCAATGTCGAGACCAGCGATATTTCCGTGGCCGGCCGCATTCTCGGCGAGTTTCCGGAATTCCTGACTGAAGAGCAACGTGTGCCGGACAACCTGGCCGAACTGGGCCGCCTCACGCAGGACCCGGACACGAACATCATCAAGCTGCCGAACATTTCGGCGTCGGTGTTCCAGCTGATCAGCGCGATCAAGGAACTTCAGTCGAAGGGCTTCAAGGTGCCGGACTATCCCGAAGACCCGAAGAACGACGCAGAAAAGGAAATCCAGAAGCGCTACTCGAAGTGCCTCGGCTCGGCCGTGAACCCGGTGCTGCGCGAAGGCAACTCGGACCGCCGCGCGCCTGCCGCCGTCAAGAACTACGCGAAGAAGCACCCGCACAGCATGGGCGAGTGGAGCATGGCGTCGCGCACGCACGTCGCGCACATGAAGCATGGCGACTTCTATCACGGCGAAAAGTCCATCACGAACGACAAGGCGCGTGAAGTCCGCATGGAACTCGTCACGAAGCGCGGCGAGACCATCGTGCTGAAGCCGAAGGTCAAGCTGCAGGAAGGCGAGATCGTCGACAGCATGTTCATGAGCAAGAAGGCGCTGGTCGCGTTCTACGAAGAGCAAATGGAAGACGCGCGCAAGACGGGCGTGATGCTGTCGCTGCACGTGAAGGCGACGATGATGAAGGTTTCGCACCCGATCGTCTTCGGCCACGCCGTCAAGGTGTTCTACAAGGACGCGTTCGCGAAGCACGCGAAGCTGTTTGAAGAGCTGGGCGTGAACGTCAACAACGGCCTCGTCGACCTGTACACGAAGATCGAGACGCTGCCGGAATCGCAGCGCGACGAAGTGATCCGCGACATGCACGCGTGCCACGAGCACCGTCCGGCGCTGGCGATGGTCGATTCGGCCAAGGGCATCTCGAACCTGCACGCACCGAACGACGTGATCGTCGATGCATCGATGCCCGCGATGATCCGCGCTGGCGGCAAGATGTGGGGCGCCGATGGCCGTCCCGCGGACACGAAGTGCCTGATCCCCGAAAGCACGTTCGCGCGCATCTATCAGGAAATCATCAACTTCTGCAAGACCAACGGCGCCTTCGATCCGCGCACGATGGGCACGGTGCCGAACGTCGGCCTGATGGCGCAGAAGGCGGAAGAATACGGCTCGCACGACAAAACGTTCGAGATCAAGGAGGACGGCGAAGCGCGCATCGTCGACAACGCGACGGGCGAAGTGCTGACGGCGCTCACGCAGCAGGTCGAGCAGGGCGATATCTGGCGCATGTGCCTCGTGAAGGACGCGCCTATCCGCGACTGGGTCAAGCTCGCCGTCACGCGCGCGCGCAACTCGGGCATGCCGGCCGTATTCTGGCTCGACCCGTACCGTCCGCACGAGAACGAACTGATCAAGAAGGTCGAAACGTACCTGAAGGATCACGACACGAACGGCCTCGACATCCAGATCATGTCGCAGGTTCGCGCAATGCGTTACACGCTCGAGCGCGTGATTCGCGGCCTCGACACGATCTCGGTGACGGGCAACATCCTGCGCGACTACCTGACCGACCTGTTCCCGATCATGGAACTCGGCACGTCGGCGAAGATGCTGTCGATCGTGCCGCTGATGGCGGGCGGCGGCATGTACGAAACGGGCGCGGGCGGCTCGGCGCCGAAGCACGTCAAGCAGCTGGTCGAAGAAAACCACTTGCGCTGGGATTCGCTGGGCGAGTTCCTCGCGCTGGCCGTGTCGCTGGAAGAACTCGGCATCAAGTCGGGCAACAACAAGGCGAAGGTGCTGGCGAAGACGCTCGACGCCGCCACGGGCAAGCTGCTCGACAACAACAAGAGCCCGTCGCCGAAGACGGGCGAGCTCGACAACCGCGGCAGCCAGTTCTACCTCGCGATGTACTGGGCGCAGGAACTGGCCGCGCAGAAGGACGACGCGGAACTGGCCGCGAAGTTCGCGCCGCTCGCCAAGGTGCTGACGGACAACGAGAAGACGATCGTCGGCGAACTGGGCGACGTGCAGGGCAAGAGCGTCGATATCGGCGGCTACTACCAGCCCGACTTCGCGAAGCTCGACACGGTGATGCGTCCGAGCAAGACGCTGAACTCTGCGCTTGCGGCTGTCTCGGCCTGAGCATCGGTAGCGTAGTGTTGTAACGCAAGCCCGCGCATGCAGATGCGCGGGCTTTTTTCATGGACAAGCGACGATCGACGATTGCCCCTCGCCGGACGTTATTCAGGCAACTGCATGCGCGCTCAACATCAGGCGTTCTTCGCGTCGCTGTTTTTCTCGCGGCTCGCGGACCAGATCCTGCTTTTTCTCGTGCCGCTCGTCGTGTTCCAGACGACGCAGCAGGCGACATGGTCGGGCATCGCGTTCTTCATCGAGGCGCTTGCGCGCTATGCCGTGTTTCCTGTGTGCGGCACGCTGTGCGACCGGATCTCGCCTGTCGCCGTGCTGCGCGCGAGCCAGCGATTGCGCGCGCTGGCGTGCGCGGCAGGCATCGCGGGATTCGCGGTGGCGGGCGGCATCGGCTGGCTGATCGCGCTGTCGGCTGTGTGCGGCGTGCTGACGAGCCAAGGGCTCGTCGCGCGCGAAGTGCTGCTGCCGCAGGTGTTCGTGTCGGAGCGTTTCGAGGAGGTGCTGTCGCATGCGCAGATCGCCGATCAAGTCGGCGTCGTGCTCGGGCCGATGCTCGCGGGCTTGCTGCTCGGCGAGTGGCGCTGGGAAGTCGTGGTCGGCGTCGCGGCCGTGCTGTTTTTCGCCGCCGATGGCGCCACGCTCGTCTGGCAGCGCGCCAGCGCGTTCGCATGGACACCGCACGATCATGCCCACGGTCACTGGCTAGCGCCCCTGAAAACAGCGCTCGCGCATGTCGTGCGCCTGCCGGGTCTTGGCCGGCTGGTGCTGCTCGCCGCCGCGGAGAATCTCGTGATCGGCGTGACGCTCGCGACCTCCGCTGCAATGGTCACGGGGCTGCACGCGCGGCCGGATGCGTTCTACACGTTCGTGCAGACGGCGGGCGCCGTCGCGACAATCGCGGTCCTGCTGCTGATCGCGCGCGTGCGGATTGCGCGTCGCGCATTGGGGCTTGCGTCGTTTCTGGCGATCTTCGCGGGCGGACTGCTCGCGGGATTGAGCGCGTCCGTGTGGGGCTACGTCGCGGGCTTTCTGCTGATCGTGGGCTTCGACAAGATGTTCAGCATCTACATGCGCAGCGTGCGTCAGGCGATCATTCCCGCGAAGGACTACGGCAAGACGCTTGGCGTCGTGATCATGCTGAACAACCTGACGCAGCCGCTCGCGGGTCTGCTGGTCGGAATGTTTTCGGGGCAGGGGCGGATGCGCGCGGTGATCGTCGCGATTTCGCTCGGAATGGGCGCGCTGGGTCTCGGCGTCACGCTGGCGGGCATGCAGCGCGCGCGGCGAGACGCCGTCGCGGGCGTGACGCTGCGCGAGCAGTCGCCGGATCGCGCCGACTGACCACGCCGACCGACCACGCCGACTGAGCGCACCGACTGAGCGCACCGGCTCGCCACGCTGACCACGCACACCGATGGCACAATGACGCGTTCGCCTCAGCACGGAGCGCTCTCGACATGGACCCGGACGACGACCTGACACGCTTCGAAGCGCACGGCGCCGCGCCGCTGCCCGCAGCGCACGACGAAGGGTTCGTCGACCACGACGGCGCGCGTATCGCCTGGTCGACATACGGCGCGGGCCGTCCCGTCGTGTTGCTGCATGGCGGCCTCGGGCATCGCGGCAACTGGGGATATCAGGTGCCGATGCTCGTGGGCGCCGGTTATCGCGTGATCCTGATCGACAGCCGCGGCCACGGCCGCAGCACGCGCGACGCGCAGCCGTACAGCTACGAGCTGATGGCGTCGGACGTGCTCGCCGTGCTCGATACGCTACAGGTGCGAAGAGCCGCCTTCGTGGGCTGGAGCGACGGCGCGTGCACCGCGCTGGTCCTTGCGAGGCGCGCACCCGAGCGCGTCGCGGGCGTGTTCTTCTTTGCGTGCAACATGGACCCGGGCGGCGCGAAACCCTTCGTACCGACGCCTGTGATCGACCGATGTTTCAGGCGGCATCGCGCGGACTACGAGGCGCTGTCGCCGACGCCTGCTGATTTCGACGCGTTCGTCGCGGCCGTCAGCGACATGCAGCGCACGCAACCCGACTATCGCGCCGACGATCTTGCGCAGATCGGCGTGCGCGTCGTGGTCGCGATCGGCGAACACGACGAATTCATCAAGCAGGAGCACGCCGACTATCTCGCGTGGACCATCCCCGATGCGCAGTTGATCGTGCTGCCTGACGTCAGCCATTTCGCGCCGCTGCAACGGCCGGCGCTTTTCAATGGCGTGCTCGAGCGGTTCGTCGGCAGGGCTTTCGAAGAAGAGAAGGGCGCCCGCTAGTCGTGCTTTTCGGGCGGTTTCATTTCGGCCGGCTTGTCCAGCATTTTGTCGGCCACTTTGTTGGCGGATGCTTTGACGGATGCGTTGGCGGACTTGTCGGCGGGTTTGCGGCTCGCCGTATCCCCCGTTTTCACGCCGTCCGGTTCGCTGTCGCTCTCTTCCCAGCCGCCGCCGAGCGCAAGGAACAGGTTCACCTGATCCAGCGCGACCTGGCCGTTGGCGGCCGCCACCTGTCCGGCGACGTTTTCGAGCGTGCGGGTCGCGTCGAGATCGTCGATGAACGACTCGCGTCCCGCCCTGTATAACCGGTGCGTTTCGTCCGCCGACTGCACGGCCGATTGGTACGCGGTGCGCAGCGCGTCGGCACGCGTCGTATCGGATGCATACGTCGACAGGCTAGTCTGCGTTTCGCGCAACGCGTTCAGCACGACGCCGTCGAAGTGCGCGAGCGCGCCTGCCGTCGACGCCTGCGCCTCGGCCACGCGGGCGCGCTGGCCGTTGATCGGGAAGGTCCAGCTGATCAGCGGACCGAACGCCCAGCGGTTCGTCGACGCGCCGAACAGATCGGCGGCGACACCCACGGAACCCGCTGACGCGCCAATGCTCACCGACGGATACAGCGCCGCCGTCGCGACACCGATGCGCGCCGTCGATGCCGCCAGCAGCCGCTCGGCCTGGCGCACGTCGGGACGGCGCTTGAGGAGCGCCGCGCCGTCGCCGACGGGGATCGGCTGCTTCAGCTGCGGCAGCTTGCTGCACGTCAGCACGGCGGGCGGCAGGTCGTTCGGCGCGCGCGCGAGCAGCATCGCGAGGCGGAACTGCGCGGCGCGGCGGCGCGCGACGAAACGCGGAATGTCGGCCGCGAGCGTGTCGGCCTGGGTCTGGCCGCGCGTCACGTCCGGCTGGTTGCCGCGGCCCGCGTCGCGCAGCTGCTGCGAAAACTTCACGCGCTGCCGCTGCAGGGCCAGCGACTTCTGCGCGATCTCCAGTTCTTCCCCCGCCGAGCACGACTCGACATACGCGCGCACGACGTCCGCGACGACGGTGATGCGGGCGAGGTCGATGGCCGCTTCGACGGCTTCGTCGTCGGCCTTCGCGGCTTCGACGCCGCGCCGCAGCTTGCCGAACAGATCGACTTCGTACGACACGCTCAGGTCGAGCGCGCCTTCCGTCACGACGGGCACCTTTTCCGTCAGCAGATACTGCTGGGCGGATTCCTGCGCGCGCTGGAACGCCGCCGACGTCTTGCCGGAAAAGCCGCCCTGTTCGTTGGCGAACTCGAGCTCGGCGCGTGAGCGCGCAAGGTTGGCGGCCGCAACGCGCAGATCGGTGTTCGACGACAGCGCCTGCGTGACGAGCTGATCGAGCACGGGATCGTCGTACAGACGCCACCATTTCGCCGGCATGGCCTGCTGCGAGACGGGCGCCTGGTTTGCGCCTTCGATCGCGCCGTTTGCATACGGCGCATTGACGGCGGCGTTGTCGGGCAGCTTGTAATTCGGGCCGACGTTGATGCAGCCGCCCAGCGCGAGCACGAGGGGCACGAGCGCGGGCAGGAGGCGTGGTGCCAGTCGCGACGTCGGGCGCAACATCGGCGCCCGGCTGACGCGCTTCACCGCGTTGGACGGGTTGCGTTTCATGGTGCCGCGCCCGATGCCGTTTGCGCGCCGGAAGCCGCGCGCGTTGCCTGGTGCGTCGACGACGACGGCGCGACGCCTTCGATGGGCGCGGTCGTCGTCGATGCGATCATGCCCGCCGACGCAGCGGACGCCGATGCCGCCGACGCCTGCGTTGCCGTTGATGCAGCCGGATTGCGCCCCATCGACGGCTCGATGCCGCGCACCGATACCGTCGCCGTGCGGCCCGCGATCATGCGGAAGTCGGCGGGAATCTCGTCGAGCGCGACGCGCACAGGGATGCGCTGCGCAAGCCGCACCCAGCTGAACGCCGGGTTGACGTTCGGCAACAGGTTCGGGCTTTGCTGGCGGTCACGGTCCTCGATGGCGGCGACGATGCTCTGCACGTGGCCGCGCAGCACGCCCGGCTCGCCCATCACCTTGATGTCGACGGGCTGGCCGATGTCGATGCCATGCAGCTTGGTTTCCTCGAAATAGCCGTCGACGCGGAACGAATGCATATCCACCACCGACAGCACCGGATGTCCCGCCGAAATGTACTCGCCGACGCGCGGCGCGCGGTCGTTCAGATAGCCGTCGACGGGGCTCACGACGACCGTGCGCTGCAGGTTCAGGCGCGCCGTGTCGATGGCGACTTCGGCATCGGCGAGCGCGGCCGCCGCCGTTTCGACGCGCGAGTGCGTCTCTTCGACGGCTTCCGCCGCGACCAGATTGCCGAGCGTGCGGTTGCGCGCGTCTTCGCGGCGGGCCTGATCGAGCGTCGCGCGGCGCTGCTGCGCGGTGGCCTGCGCGTTGCGCAGCGCGAGCGTGTAGCGCGCCTGATCGATCACGAACAGCGCGTCGCCGCGCTTGACCTGCTGGTTGTCGACGACCTTGACCTCGGTGATGAGCCCCGACACGTCGGGCGCGACCTGGATGACGTCGGCGCGCACGTGGCCGTCGCGCGTCCACGGCGCGAACATGTAGTAGTCGACCAGCTTCCACAGCACGGTCGCTGCGATCACGACGACGATGAGAGTGAGCAGGATCTGCCCGACGGAGAACCAGGTTTTTTTCACGTTATGAACCGGTGTGACACGATGACGACAAGCCCCAGCACCAACACATAAATGCCGAGGTCGAAAATGGAACGATGCCAGACGAAGCGGTAAAAGCCCACGCGCGCGAGCACGGTGCGGATCGCCAGATTGAGCAGATAGGCGATGAACATCAGTACCAGCACGGCTGGCACGAATACGCCGAGTACGTCGATTTCGCCGATCATGTGGGTCGACAGAAGGAAGAAGAGTGCAAGGTAGTTTGATCCGGCATCAGGCTGCTGTCTCCCGTCCTGTTGAACCGCCGCCGCTCGCGGCCTGCGGCGGAAACAGCGACAGGCGCATGCCGACCAGCGCGTGCAGCGTGTCGCGCAGAAAGCGTTCGCGCGACGGCGCGGCGGGTGCTGGCCCTTGCACGGCGGCTCCTTCCTGCGGTCCCTGCCGGGGCTGAGGCGGCTGACCGGGTTGCCCTTGCTGCTGCCGCCCAGCGTCGACTTGCGCCTGCGCGATGCTGCGCATCGTCACCTGCGCGACGGCGGCGTCGATCGTTTCGATCAGCGCGGACGGTACCGGCTGCCGCTCGCGCCGCGCAATGCACTGTTCGAAATACTGCCGCACGCCGGTCAGCACGTCATCGATGGCCCCTTGCAAGTCGTTTGTCAGCTTGCGGCGCGTGCGGCGCAGATCCAGCGCGTTCAGCGCGACGCGAAAGTCGCGGAAGCTTTCGATCGACGGATGACGGTGCGAGTCGGTGGCGGCGTGGCGCGGCAGCAATTGCATCAGGCGGTCGAGCATGCGCGCGTAGAGATTGCGCTGATCCTCGATGGCGGCCGTCGATGCGCTCACCACGACGTCGGCCCACGCGGAGCGCGTGAGTCGCGCCGCCGCCAGTTCGGCCCCGAAGGGACGCGTCGCGCGCGTCCACAGGTACGCGAACAGCAGGCCCGCGACGCCCGCCAGGTTGCTGTTGATGAACACGAAGAAGTCGGCGTCGTAAGCGCTCTGGATGCTGATGAAGGTGGCCGTGTTGACGGCCGTGAGCATCGTCACCAGGGTGAACTGCGGTCGCGGTATCAGCGTGCCGATCAGGAGAAACGGCCCGGCGAAGATCACCACCAGCATCGCGAAGTCATGCACGTGCGGCAGCACCGCGAAAAGGTAGAGCCCCGCCAGCACGACGCTCGCACACGTGGAGAGGAAGAACTTGAACACGGCGGGCGCGGGCTCGTCCAGCGCGGCGAAGAAGCAGCACGAGATGGCCGCCAGCGCCGTCGCGCTGGCGCCGTCGTTCCAGCCCGACGTGATCCACAGCGCGCATGCGACGACGATCGCGCCGACGGCCGACGCCGTCGAGAACAGCATCATGCCCTGATCGAAGAAACGCGCGGTGCCGCCCAGCCGCCAGTGGCGAAAGTGCGGCCGCCACAGCGCCGTTTCGTGGACGATCGTGGTGCGCAGGCAGCGGATGTCCTGCCACACGTCGACGACCTGGCCCAGGCGCCACAGCGCATTCGACAGCAGCGCGCCGTCCCAGCTTGCGAGCGCTTCGGCGGCGGGCCGCAGCGCCGCGATGCGCTCGCGCAGCTGGTCCGCCTGGTGATCCGTTTCGGCGGCGTGCCTGGCTTCGAGCGTCGGCGATCTGATCCACTGCGCGACATCGGCCAGCAGCGCCGCGAGTTCGGCGGGATGGGCGCCGCGCGAGCGCACCAGCGCGATCAGCGGATCGGCCATCGACGAGATGAGCGGCAGGAAGATCTGCATTCGACCTTGCAGCGCGCGCGCCCGGCGCACGATGTCGGGCCGCGTGTGGTCGTAGGTGAGCTGGCTCAACAGGAATTCGAGTCCGTTGACCGTGGCCGCGAGTCGCTGACGCGCCGCCGAAATTTTTGCGCCCGCGATGTGGCCGGACAACGTCTCGCTGACATAGAACGCGGCGTCGCGGAACCACGCATCCGTGCGTTCGATCAGCGTCGGCGCGAGTCGGCTCGGCAGCACGACGCTGCCCACGATGCTCGCGACCACGATGCCGAGCAGAATTTCTTCCGTACGCGTGATGGCGAGATCGAAGACCGTGGTCGGATTGGTGACGGCGGGCAGCGCGATCAGCGGCAGTGTGTAGCCGGCGAGCAGGAACACGTAGCTGCGCGCCGTGCGGTCGTTCAGAGACAGATAAAGCAGCGTGCCCGTCCACGCCGCGACGATCACGCTGAACAGAAACGGCGACTCGACGAACGGCGGCACGATCAGCACGGCGCCCGCCGCGCCGAGCGCGGTGCCGAGCGCACGGTACAGCGCCTTCGAGCGCGTCGCGCCGACGAACGGGTTCGAGACGATGTAGACGGTTGCCATCGCCCAGTACGGGCGAGGCAGTTCGAGCGCGAGGCCGATGTAGAGCGCAATCATCGCGGCCGCGAAGGTCTTGGCGGAGAACAGCCAGTCGCGCACTGAGGGATAGACCATGGCGGTTATGCGTTTCGTTTTCGGCCGGATGGGGCTGGGGCGTGGGGCACGGTTGAGGCGTCGCCCGGTGCGTCCCGGTCGGACGTGACTGTAGGATCGAGCGAAGCGTTGAACGCCTTCAGCACGCGCAGCGTCGCTTCCAGATCTTCGCGACTCACGCCCTCGAGCACCCGCTCGCGCAACGCTGTCAGGCGTTCTTCCATGCGCGCGGTGACGGCGCGGCCTTCGTCGGTGAGCGTGATGGTCTTGGCGCGCTTGTCGTCGGGATCTTCGTCGCGCCGCACGAGGCCCGCCGCGCACAACTGGTCCAGCAGCCGCACGAGCGACGGCCCTTCGATGCCCACGTGCTCGGCCAGCTTCACCTGACGCACGCTCTCGCCCAGACGGTTCGCCGCAAGCAGCGGACCCGCGCACGCCTCCGACACGTTGTACGCCGACAGCACGCTATGGCTCGTGCGCCGCCAGCGGCGCGCGGCGACGACAAGCGTGCTGCTGACGGAGCGGCGCAGGATGTGCAGATTGACCATGGGCCGCGATTGTATGTCGAAATTATTCGTTAGCATCCTATCGACCCACATTTTTTAAGGGAATGCTACAAAGTCTGCTTCGATGTCTCCGGTCGGGGGTGAGAGGACTGGGATGCGCGCCAGCGCGCGACGAAGCGAGGCGCCGCCGGCTTGATCGGTGAGTTGACGGGCTCAGCCGTCGTTCAATCCCTTTCCGGCGAGAATCCGCGGAATGCATTTTTCGATGCGCGATTCACGCGTGGCGGATTGCTTCGCGGAGGAGAAATGCAGGAGATAGGCTTTTTGCCGTCCGGGCGTCAATGTATCGAAAGCCTTTTTCAGTTTTGGCGTCTTGTCCAGTTTGCGCTGGAACTCTTCGGCAATGGGGTATTGCGCGGTTGTCTTTAAAGCCACTTTCAAACCGGCCCGTTCGACTTCGATCGCCTCGCGAATATACGATTGAAGGACCGATTCCAGTTTGACAATCTGCTCGACATTGCTGAACCGCACCTGGCGCGCCGATTGCACGTTTTCCGTCTGCTGGATCAGAATGCCTTTCGGGTCTTTCAGCAAGGCGCCTTTGACGAACAGAATCGCGCAATAGTCCTTGAATGCGTGAATGATGACGATGTTTTTACCGTCGGACGTATAACACGGCACGCCCCATTTCAATTCTTCCGTCAGTGCACAGTCGAGTACGATCGATCTGAGTTTTTCGGTTTCTTCCCGCCATGTTTTCAGTTTGCTGATATAGGCATCGACTTTGGGATTCATTTTTATTGCCCTCAGAAATTGAAGCGGATTCATGGTACAGCAGCGCGCGTGCGCATCGCGCGCCAATGCCGTGAATATGCCAATCGGCCTAAAAGCGGTCCGCCCGGAACGGAAAAGGATCGACGATAGGCGTGGCGCCCACCATCATCTCGGCGAGTAGCCGCCCCGTCACGGGCCCGAGCGTCAGGCCGTGATGCGCGTGGCCGAACGCAAACCACAAGTCCTTGTGCCGCTGCGCAGGCCCAATGACGGGCATCATGTCCGGCGTGCACGGGCGACGGCCGAGCCACGGACGCTCATCGAGCCGTGCGCCGAGCGGAAAGGTCGCGCGCGCGATCGGCTCGATCGCGGCGAGCTGCACGGGCGTGGCGGGCGCGTCGCAGGCGGCCAGTTCCGCGCCCGTCGTCAGGCGGATGCCGCGCGCCATCGGCGTGATCATGTAGCCGATCTCGGTGTCGAGCACGGGCTGATTCAGGCGCGCGCCGTCCTGCGCCGTGTAATGCATGTGATAGCCGCGCTTGACAGCGAGCGGCAGCCGGTAGCCGAGGCGCGCAGTCGCGACATCCGACCATGGCCCGAGCGCGATCACGGCCGCGTGCGCGTCGATGCGGCCCGCTTCCGTGTCGACGCTCCATTGCGGTTCGAGCGTCGCTGCGTCGCCGATGAAAATGCGCCCGCCCAACGCCTCGAAGTGACGCGCATACGCGATGACGAGGGCATTGGGATCGCTGACGGAATCGGCGTCGGTGTAGCGCAGCGCGCCGAGCAGCGCATGACTGAGGGCGGGTTCGTCGCGCCGCAGTTGCGCGGCGTCGAGCGCGTCGAATGCGACGCCGTATTCCGCGTTCCACCGCTCGGCATCGCGCCGCGCGGCATCCTGCTTGCGCGCGCTGCGGAACACCTTCAGCCAGCCGCCCGTGCGCAGCAGCGCCTGCGCGCCCGATGCGCCGATCAGCGCGCGATGCTCGCTGATGCAATGCTCGATCAGCGTCGAATACGACCGCGCGATGGCGGCATGACGATCAGCGCGCGAGTAGTGCCAATAGCGATACAGGAACGGCAGCAGCTTCGGCATGGCGCTCGCGTGATAGCGGACATCGAGCGAACGGTTGCGCGCATAACGCAGCAGCGTGGCGGCATCGCGTGGAAACGCGTACGGGTAGACACCTTCGCGCTGGATCAGCCCTGCATTGCCGAACGACGTCTCGTTGCCGGGCGCCTTGCGATCGACCAGCGCGACGGAGAGGCCGCGCTTTTGCAGGTGCACGGCAACCGACACGCCCACCATGCCGCCACCGAGCACGACAGTATCGAACTTCATCGGCTCGATCCCTCGCGCGATGAGGTTCCGAAGGCGCGGGTAACATGACGGCGTGAGCCATTCAAGACGAAGGCGATGCACATGGTCGAGATCGATCTCCCCGGAATTTATCGGCGTTACATTGCGTGTCTGAACCGGCAGGACTGGCCGATGCTCGGACAGTTCGTCGCTGACGACGTGACGCACAACGGTCGGCGCTTCGGTTTGTCCGGCTATACGGCGATGCTGGAGCAAGACTTCCGTGAGATACGGGATCTGCACTTCGCGATTGCATTGCTCGTTGCGCAGCCACCTTTTGTGGCAAGCCGGTTGCAGTTCGATTGTACGCCGGCGGGTATGTTCGCCGGACTGCCTGTTAATGGCAGACGGATCGCCTTTACGGAGAATGTGTTCTACCAGTTCCGCGGCGAGAAGATCGTCGAGGTCTGGTCCGTGATCGACAAGGCCGCCATCGAAGCGCAGCTATAGCTGGCTGATTTGCATCTTGCGACAGCCCGCGTCGACACGTATTGCGCGAGGTCTGTTGCCGATGCTCGTGAGGGCTTTGCTCGCGACCGTGTCGTGGGTCGCACAGCGGCAGGCGCAGCGAGTTTCCTGAAGATTCTGATGCCGCGCGCTGTCGCGTCTACGCGTCGACGCCGATGATGACGCTCGAAGCCTTGAAAATCGCCGAAGCCGCCGAGCCGCTCGACAGCGCGAGCCGGTCGACGCTTTCGTTGGTGATGATGGCGGCGATCTCCGCGCCGCTTGCGGACGCAACGATCACCTCGCTGTTCACCGCGCCGCGCGTGACCGCCGTGACAGTGCCCGCCACGCGGTTGCGCGCCGACACTTTGCTGTCGTCGGAACCGACCATCACGATCACCGACGACGCCTTGACCAGCGCAAAAGCCGGCTTGCCCGCCGCGAGACCCAACGAAGCGGCGCTGCCATGCGCGATGACGGCGACGATGTCGAGCCCGCTCTGCGTGCGCAACGTGACTTCGTCGTTGACGGCTCCAGCCTTGACTTCCGTGATCTGACCGGTGAAGTGATTGCGGGCACTGGTGCGCATGTTGTCTCCTCGAATAGGCACGCTGCCAGATGCAGCGACGTTGGGTGCAAAGCCAGCGGGCAGTGTAACGGGGGAGGGCATGCCGCAGGCGCCGCACGCGACGTTTATTCCGTCGACGTCACCGACACCGACGCTTCGCTCGTGAGCATCAGAAAGGTCAACGTCTCGCGCAGATAGAGACGCACGGTTGTATCCGTGTGGCTCTGGTAACCGATCGACACGTCCTGGCCCAGATGCAGTTCGAAGTCGCCGCCGCGCATCGACAGCACGCTGCCGCCTTCGAGCGCGGGTGCCCACAGGATGTCGCCGTTCACGATGCGCTTGATGTGCTCGATGACGGGATAGCCCTGATCGCTGGCTTCGCCGAGCGCCGTGTACGCGTCCGCGCCGAGCAGCACGCAGTACGGGCCGTCGACGCCCGCAAGCCGAAGCTGCTCGAGCGCGTTGCCGATCGCATTCGGATAGTCGGCGACATCGGCGGGCAGCGCGAGCGGTGTGTTCGACGATCCCTCGCGAATGCCCGTGATGCCGGCCGCCTTGTAGCCGTCGAAGATCGCGCGGTCTTCGGCATAGGCGAGTTCCTTGGCGGCGTCCTTGGCCGGCTGCCAGTCCGAATCGTTCGCGCCGCGTTCGACGGCATCGATCGCATCGCGCGACAGTTCGAACGGCACGGTAAACTGCACGAGCGCCTTCACCTCGGCGAGCTTCGCATTGACGCCCGCGCGCGGCGCGGCGATCGTCGTCTGATGACCCGTGCCGACACCCGACAACGCCGTGCCGCCCGGCCCCTTGACGTCGACCACGCGCCGGCCGGCCACCGAGCGCTTGAACGTGCGCGCCACTTCTTCTTCGATTTGCGACCACGCGTCGCTGGAAACGGGGGCAAGCTCGCGATGCAGATTATTCATACTGTGAGGTTCCTTTCAAAGAGCCGATGCTGAGCGAGCCGTCGTAATGCGGCTCGGCGGATGCGGGGAGTGCGGAGGGTTCGGCGACGACATCGTTCGAGGCCTGCGGGTCGCGCTCGGCGAGCGCTTCGAGCAGCGTCGCGGATGGCACGAAGAACAGCCCGCCCGTGGCCGCGCGGCTGAAATCGAGCAGGCGGTCGTAGTTGCCCGGCGGCCGTCCGACGAACATGTTTTCGAGCATCTGCTCGATGGGCGCGGGCGACCGTGCGTAACCGATAAAGAACGTGCCGAACTCGCCCGAACCCGGCCGGCCGAACGGCATGTTGTCGCGCAGGATCTTCACTTCGTCGCCGTTCTCGTCGGTGAGCGTCGTCAGCGAACTGTGCGACGAGGTCGGCTTGACGGCTTCGTCGAGCTCGATGTCGGACAGTTTGGTGCGGCCGATGATGCGCTCCTGCGTCTCCACCGACAGCGCGTTCCAGCCTTGCATGTCGTGCAGGTACTTCTGCACGAGCACGTAGCTGCCGGCGGCGAATTCGGGATCTTCTGCGCCGACCATCGTGAAGTCGGCGGCTTCGCGGCCGGTCGGGTTCTCGGTGCCGTCGACGAATCCCACCATGCTGCGCATATCGAAATAGCGGAAACCGTGTACTTCGTCGACGACCTGCACGGCGCCGCCCAGGCGGCCCACGAGCTGCGTGGCGAGTTCGAAGCACAGATCCATTTGATCGGCGCGAATGTGCAGCAGGATATCGCCCGGCGTCGCGATCGCGCGGCGACCGGCGGGGCCGAATTCGCGAAACGGATGGAGCTCCGCGGGACGCGGCGTGCCGAACAGCGTGTCCCACGCGTCGGACGCGAAGCCGACGACGCAGGACAGGTTGCCGGACGGGACACGCTTGCCGACCGCGCGCACGAGCGCGGCGACGTCCGCGCACCAGGCGCGCACGATGGCGGCGGATTCATCGCCGCTGGCGAGCGTCGCGACGATGAAGATCGCGCTGCGGGTGATGGGCGTGTAGACGGCTTGGGGTTCTGGAATGTCATTGGGCATCGGACCAGGTCCTGTCGAAACCATTGCGGATTGCGATCAAGCGAAAAAAGTGTCGGCTAGGAGAGTACCGCGATCGGGGGTGGTTTGTCGCAAGAGAGGCGGCGGGTCAGGGGGCAGGGCGCTCAGCGGGCGAAGGATGGGTCGATGCGCGCGGGTGCTGGTGGACGTGGGTGCAGGGAACGGTGTGTGCCGATGTGCGGCCTGGCCGATGACGCACGGCCCTTGCTTCATCTATCCGTCTGATTTTATTGATTTATTTTTCTCGCGATCGACTGGGGAATCCAGTCGCGACACAAAGAAAACCGATTGCAAGCGCGCCCGCCGCGCGATGTTGCGTTCGTCTACCCCGGACTAGCCCTGGCGTGAGCCAGACGCCTCATGCCAGCCCCTTCGCGATCGGCGCAAATCCTTGCCGGACGGGCCTCGCGGGATGCGTCACAACATGGTTCGCGTTTCGCGAATGTCGGGTTCGGCGGTTGTCGCATTGTTCCACTGTGGCACTTCGACCATTCTTGCCTACGCCGGCGACGTAGACCCCATCTTGCTCTTTTGCGCGGTCGCCGCCGACTTTGACACAGGAGACAAGGATGAGATCGAATCAGTGGGACGTGTCCTACGAATGGAAAGCTGTGACGCTACTCGCACTCGGATTCGGCCTGGTGGGGCTCGACCGATGGCTGATCGCACCGCTTTTTCCGTCCATCATGAAGGACCTGCATCTGACGGCTCAGGACGTCGGCAACTGCATCGGCATTCTCGGCCTTTCGTGGGGCGTCTTCGCAGCGCTGATGGGCGGCATCTCCGACAAGATCGGACGCCGCAAGGTGCTGATCCCCTCCATCATCGTGTTCTCGCTCTTGTCAGGATTTTCCGGCGTCGCGGGCGGACTCGCGAGCTTGCTTGCCGTGCGGGCGCTCATGGGTGTCGCCGAAGGGTCGTTCTGTCCGACCAGCTTCGCAGCGACCGCCGACGCTTCCCATCCGAAACGCCGTGGCTTCAATCTCGGACTCCAGCAAAGCGGATTCGCGCTGTTCGGACTGGCGCTTTCGCCCATCATCGCCACGCAGTTGCTGAGCGTGATGACCTGGCGCTGGGTCTTCGCGCTGGTCGCGATTCCGGGGCTGATACTCGGCCTGCTGATGTTCCGCGTGATTCGCGAGCCGAACGCCGCTTCCGTGTCGGGGCTGTCCAGTTTGCCGACAAAGGCGCCTCAACAGCAGCGCGGAAACTGGCGCGACGTACTGAAGAGCCGCAACATTCCCGTCGCCATGGTGGCGCTGTTCTGTGCGATGACGGGCGTCTTCGTGCTCGGGGCGATGCTGCCGCTCTATCTCACCGAATACCTGGCGCTCGACACGCAGCGCATGGGCATCGTGGTCTCGGCGATCGGCTTCGGCGGCTTCGTGGGCCAGTTCGGTCTTCCGGGGCTCTCCGATCTCGTCGGGCGGCGTCTGGCGAGCATCGTTGGCTTCGCCGGCACGGCGATCATGCTGTACGTATTTCGCGGACTCGGCGCGCAGCCGTTCGCCCTGTTCGCGGTACTGTTCGTGGTTGCATTCTTTACGCTGGGTCTCGTTTCGCTGCTGTCCGGGCCGGTCGCGACGGAGGCAGCGCCCGTCGGCATGGTTTCGACGGCCATCGGCGTCGTGGTGGGCGCGGGAGAAATATTCGGTGGCGGCGTCGCGCCCGCGCTCGCAGGGTTCGTGGCGACTCGCTTCGGGATTCAGAACATTGTGTGGCTGCCAATCTGCGCAGTATTGCTCGGCATCGGCGTCAGTCTGCTATTGATCGAGACCGCACCGTCCAAAGTCCGTCGCCGCAATGCATCGACGCTCGAGTTTCCGGCCGCCGAACAACTGGAATAACACTACCAGGAAGGCCTGAAATTACACGGCGTGCCGCTTCGAGGAGAAGCCGCACGCCGTAGGCGTTTCCGTTTGTGTCTGGTCACCGTTTCGCATCGGGTGTCGCTCCTGGCACGAACGTTCGCGTCAGTGCAAGCCAATCGACATACTACTTTTCCGCGTATCCAGGCACGCCTTTGCGGGCACATGTGTTGCGTCTTGAGTTCGTACAGCGGTGAAGGAATCGCCGCTTCGAAATGGACATGGAGACGCTCATGAGACAAACCGTGATAGGCGTGTACGACAGCTATACCGATGCGTGTTCGGCGCAACGGGCGCTGTGCGAGGCCGGCGTGGCTCAGGCCGATATTTCCCTCTACTCGACGTCGGTTAGTGCGCCCGTCGAGAAGGGGCCGCGTGTTTATGCACCGGGCAGCGCGGGATTGCGCCATCACACGCCCGTTTTCGATCAACTCGAGCAACTATTCGCCCGGCTCTTCGCGAGTGGCGAGTACCCCCCGGAAGCGGAGGACTATAGGGAATTCGTCCGTCGAGGCGGGACCATCGTGAGCGCCGACGTCTCCGACATGCAGGTCGATCTCGCTCGCGATGTCATGCGCCGCATGGGCGCCGCCGACATCGAGGAGCGCGTGAACGCGTGGCGCAATGGGTCCGGCAACGTGGACATCGCGAAGGACTTGCCGCATCGCGGTAGCGCAGTGGCGCGCGAACCGGCTGCGGACAGGAGGTCGTCAGCCAGCGAACGGAGCAGTGCGGCGGGCGCGCAGGCATCACCCACGTTGCGCGACCCAGGCGATGCAGCGGAGCACGGCACGGTATCCGCTGCGGGAGCGAGGGATACCCCCGCCGCGCCGCGCGATATATCGGCAGTTGAAGGCGTGCCGCCGACCATCCGCGACGTCTCCGATACCACCCGGGACAATGAAAGATCAGACACGGCGTATCCGGCAACGGTCAGTGGAATGCAGCAGGTGACAACGCGTTCATCGGAGCCGCAGACGCCGCCGTCGATGCAACAGACACAGCGGCAGGGTTCGACGGTACCCGATGTCGGGCTCGCCCGCTCGTCGTCGACTGTATCGGCACGGCTCAAAGACAGCGTAAACCAGCCGTCGGATGGCAGTGCGAGCGCGGCGCGCGCGGAACGCACGCCCATGACAGGTCTCGTGGGCGATCCCATCATGGGTACGCCGCTGGAAGACGATCCCTACGACGATGAGTTCCGGAAAGACTACGACGCGCACTATGCGGATACAGGCAGTTCCTTCGACGAATACCGGCGCGCCTACACGCATGGCGCCACGCTCGGACAAGACGAGCGATATCGCGAGCAGGACTGGCAACGGGTCGAGCCGAGCGCTCGCGAGGATTGGGAGTCGCGCTATCCCGAGAGTGGATGGGAACGCTTCAAGGCTGCCGTCCGGCATGGATGGGAACGCGTCACGGGCCATTGATGCCGTTGCGTTCGCGCGGCACTGAGCGGCGATGCAATTTGCGCATCGCGCTCAGGCTCGTCAAAGGAGGGGCTGAGCGTTGCCTTGCTCGGCCCCACCGCTTTTATTGCTGCGCTATTGCTTCTTGGCAGCGTCGATTTTTTGGTCGGCGGCTTTCTTGTTAGCGTCGTTCTGCGCCTCGACTTTCTCCTTGTCCGCCTTCGCCTGAGCAACGTTTGCGTCGTTAGCGGCTTCGTGCTTTTTACGGTCAGCCTTTGCCTGAGCATCGTGCTTCTTTCTGTCGGCCTTGGCTTGCGCGCGCGCTGCATCTGCGCGCGCATCCGAGGCTTCCCTCGGCGTCATGGCCTTGTCCATCTTTGCCGCTTTCTTGTCGGCATCTGCCTGAGCCGATGCCTTGTCTTCGTTTGCCGACGCCTGTGCCTTGTCGGCGTCGCTCTGAGCTTCGGCCTTCTTCTTGTTTGCAGTAGCCTGCGCTTCGCTCTTTTCGCTGTTTGCCTTCAGTTGCGCCTTGCCGGCTTCCGATGGCGTCGTCGTTTGTGCGAACGCCGTGGAGACGAGCAATGCCGATGCGAGAGCCGCGACAATCTTTTTCATGATCTTCCTCCCAAGGAAATGCACGGTTTTGACCAGTGCTCTTCAGAAAATCCACCGTTATCGAGGCGAAATGAGCCACGAATGTCTTGTGCGACGGTGCATCTGTTTCAAAGCAACCGGCATGCCGCAGCGAGAGTCACGATGAACAAACAATGAGAATGCCTGTGATAACGAATCGCAGAAGATCTCGCTCACGAGCCTTGAATGGCAGCGCTCATCTGCTCAACTGTGCGAGGCCCTGTTCATCGGTTCATGCGCAAACTGGCGGCTTGCGACTCATCCAGGGACGCGCTTCCTCCAATTGGGCCGCCACGCGTAACAGTGTCACCTCGTTATTCGTTCGTGCAACCAATTGAATGCCGACGGGGAGCCCGTCACTAGTCCAGTGCATCGGCAGCGTTATTGCGGGTTGTCCGGTGATATTGAACGGATAGAGGAAGCATGCGTCCGCCATCAACGCGTTGTAGGCGTCGCAGTCGGTCATGCGCATGTCCATGTAACCGTGCGGCCGCGGCGGGTGCGTGAGGGTAGGCGTCAGGTAGAGATCGAATGGCTGCAGTTCGGTCGCGAGCGCGCGGCCGATCAGACGCAGCGACTGCACGTCCTCTGCGTGCCTGATGCCGGTGCAGCGGCGGCCGCGCTCGATCATCGATCATGTGATTGGCTCGACATCGTCCGGCCCGACAGGAACGCCGACCTCCAGCGCGAATGACTCGAACAACTGTGCAGTCAGCACAGCCGCCAGGCTTGTATAAGTCGTCCATGCGAATTCCGCGTTGAACGCTTGCCAGTCATACGCCACGACCTGATGACCAAGATCGGCGAGGAGGCGGGTCGTTTCGCGCAACGCCATTTCGACTTCCGGGTTGAATGCATGGCCGTCGGGCGTGCGCGTCGCGAAGCCGACGTTTAACCGGCCGGGCGGCCGATGCATCGAACGAGCCCATGTCTCTTCGGGCGGCGCCGCATGGTATGGATCGCCCGGCAGACTGCCCGTCGCGATGGCATCGAGATAGGCGGCCGTGTCGCGCACCGTGCGTGAATGGCACAGCGAATACGCGCAGCCATACCACGGATCGCCCAGGTACGGCGCGTGGCTGATGCGGCCTCGCGACGGCTTGAGGCCGACGAGGCCGCACACCGACGCTGGCGCGCGAATCGAACCGGCGGCGTCGGTGGCGTCGGCGAGGGGCACGAGGCGGGCGGCGACGGCGGCAGCCGCTCCGCCGCTCGAGCCGCTTACCGTGACGTCGTCGCGCCAGGGGTTATACGTGAGGCCGGCTTCGCGCGGCTCGGTCGAGAGACTCCAGCCGACCTCGGGGATGTTGGTTTTGCCGAGCAGCACAAAGCCTGCTTGCTTGATCCGGCACGCGACGTCGCTGTCGCCTGGCCAGCGCACGCTACGCAGGTAGCGGCACGATTGCGTGACGGGCACGTCGTGCCACGCGGTGAACATATCCTTCAGCAGGAAGGGCACGCCGAAGAACGGCGCATCGCGTCGCGGCGCCTGCGCAACCTCGCGCGCGAGATCGTAGGTGCGGTAGATGACTGCGTTCAGACGCGGATTGAGGCGCTCGATCAGCGTGATGGCGATCTCGACGAGTTCTGCCGGCGCCACCTGTCCGTCCCGGACCCATTCGGCAAGCCCGACTGCGTCGCGCGATACGTATTCGCTCGTTAAGCTTTCGGTAACGTTCGTCATAGGGAATACGCAACTGGAACGGCTGGTGAGTCGGCTCGCGGGACGCCGGCGGGCGTGCCGCGAGCGCCGGAGTGTCGCGTTAAGAGCGCGACATCGCGCTGGGGACCTGCGTAAAAGGATAGCGTGGGCAGCGTGCGCGATGAGTGAGTGTGTGGACTTCTGGCGAAATTGCTTTCGACGGTTTATGTGATTTTACATAAGATAAATTATCACTGGTTCGCATGTAGGTCCCAAATAGATGGAATGGTCGCCTCCCGCCTTAACGGGCCGCTCAACGCCGCAGGCCCGTGGACTGAACGTGCGACATTGCTGGTTCGGCGGTCCTGCCGTCAAGCAGAACCAGATGGAACCCACGACCATTGCCATCGACCTGGCCAAACGCGTATTCCAGATTCACTATGTCGAGCCAGATACTGGCACGATTCGCAGCAAGGTTCTCAAACGCGCCCAGCTCGTGCCGTTCTTTGCCAACCGGCCTGCGAGTCGTGTCGTCATGGAAGCCTGTGGCAGCGCCCATCACTGGGCCCGCGTCCTGGCGCGACTTGGCCACGACGTGCGGCTCATCGCAGCGCAGTTCGTGCGGCCGTTCGTGAAGTCGAACAAGAATGACGCAGCCGACGCTGCGGCGATCTGGGAAGCCGCCCAGCGTCCGGGCATGCGGTTCGTGGCCGTCAAGACCGAAGACCAGCAGGCCATGCTCGCAATGCACCGCATCCGCCAGCAACTGGCTCCGGCGGCAAGACAAAGCTGTGCGGTATCAGCAAACGAGGCGATGTGTATCTGCGCACGCTGCTGATCCACGGCGCCCGGTCAGTCATCGCAGCCTCGAAACATTTGCCAGAGACAGTACGTGCCCTGCTGGTGCGACGACCCACGAACGTCGTTGCCGTCGCACTTGCCAACAAGATGGCGCGAACGATCTGGGTGCTGCTAGCGTACGGCCGAACGTATCAGCCGACACCGGCGCAGTGACTACCGCCTCGCACACACTTTAGCCATTCACGGTTGCACAGACATATTGAGCGATGGCAAGACAGGCTGGACCGCGCAAAGGCAAGCCTGAGACATTTCTCGGATCTCGAGTCCGCCAGTTAGATTAGGACCTTTGCGGCGAAATCCATCGGGGCCGGCGGGCATGCCCGCGATCGAGTCCGGATATAAGTCCGCAACCACCCTCCTCGCCACGCACAATTGTCTTGCAAATGGGAGGCGACCATATAAGAAATGTCGGGTTGAGCCAAGTCCAGATGTCCGCTTTTCGGCCCATCGAGTCAAACCGCGCATATCGAACTATCTGTGATTCCAACCGTGCCCTAGCGCCAGCCTAGCCCAGGCGCAACGTGGGTCAGAATGGATTCGATCACATGCGCGCAGTACTCCACGCCCAACTGGTTCGGCACCGTCAGAAGTAAAGTATCTGCCTCTGCGATTGCCTCGTCCCTCGCAAGCTGCTCCACAAGAACATCAGGCTCAGCGGCGTAATTGCGCCCGAAAATCGTCCGGATACTATCTTCCAGCAGGCCCACGGTATCCGTGCTCTGTCGGTCACGCCCGAAGTACATCCGGTCCTGGTCGTTCACCAGCGCAAAAATACTCCGGCTGACAGAGACGCGCGGCTCCCGTTTATGCCCGGCTTCTTTCCATGCCTGCCGATAAGCCCGAATCTGCTCCGCCTGCTGGACATGAAGTGGACAACCCGATTCATCGTTCTTCAAAGTCGAACATTGCAGATTCATGCCCATTCCAGCCGCCCAGATTGCAGTGGCATCGGAGCCAGAGCCCCACCAGATCCGGTCGCGAAGGCCCTCGGAATGCGGTTCGACGCGAAGCAGCCCCGGTGGATTCGGAAACATCGGGCGCGGATTCGGTTGAGCGAAACCCTCGCCGCGTAGCAGGTCGTAAAACACCTCCGTGTGGCGTCGCGCGAGATCGACATGAGTCTCGCCTTCGCCGGGTGCGTAACCAAAGTAGCGCCAACCTTCGATAACCTGTTCGCCCGAGCCCCGGCTAATGCCAAGCTGCAGCCGTCCCCTCGCGATCAAGTCCGCGGCGCCCGCATCCTCCGCCATGTACAGGGGGTTTTCGTAGCGCATGTCGATGACGCCAGTTCCGATTTCGATCGTGCTGGTCTTGGCGCCAACGGCAGCGAGAAGCGGGAACGGCGATGCGAGCTGTCGCGCAAAATGATGAACGCGGAAGAACGCGCCGTCGGCACCTAGCTCCTCTGCAGCAACGGCCAGATCGATCGACTGCAGCAGGACATCGGATGCCGATCGCGTCTGCGAATAGGGCGAAGTCGCCCAGTGGCCGAACGAGAGAAAGCCGATCTTTTTCATTTCATACGCCCCATTGCGCAAATAGAGATGCGAGACCGCGACGCTTCGTTATCGATTCACATTGCAACGGCGTGCGCCGCTTTCGCTGTCACGCCGTTGCATTCCGCTACGCCGAAGCTATCTCGCTTCGTTCAGGCTGGAAAATCGGTGGATGCCGACAGCGGCTTCCACGCATCCGTTTCCGACGTAACGTACACGTTCTTTTCGGCGATTGCCTGCAACGTGTCCGTGCCAAGCGGCAGACGCAATGGCGGCGCCGGTGCATCCACCAGCTGCACGAGTGCAGCCGCCAGCCTTTCCGGGTCGCCGGGTTGATTGTGATTGATGCTGACAGCGAGCTCGCGCAGCTTGCCCGACGTCTGCGCATAGTCGTCGATGATCTCCTTGCCGACGAGCAGCGACGATGTATCCAGAAAGTCCGTGCGGAAGAAACCAGGCTCGATGGTGGTCGCGTGAATACCAAGCGGCTTTAGCTCGTCATGCAAGGCTTCGGTGATGCCCTCCACTGCAAACTTGGTGGAACTGTAGACGCCGACCCCCGCCGCCGCGCGATAACCGACGATCGACGACGTGTTGATCAGGTGCCCCGAGCGCTGCCTGCGCATGATGGGCAACACGGCGCGCGTTACGTTCAGCAGGCCAAAAACGTTGGTGTCGTACATACGCCGCACGTCCGCGTCGCTCGACTCCTCGACGGCGGCCAGCAGGCCAAAGCCTGCATTGTTGATCAGCACGTCGATCCGGCCGAACTTCTCGACGGCGGCTAAGACGGCGGCTTTCGCCTGCGCTTCGCTGGTTACATCGAGTGCGGCAGTCAGCAAGGCGGGCGACTCGCCCAGACGCTCGACGATTGCTGCGGGATTGCGACCCGTAGCGACGACTGCATTCCCGTCTGCGAGCGCCGCCTTGGCGATCAAAGCGCCCAGACCGCGCGTTGCGCCTGTAATGAACCAGACACGCTTGAATTGCTGCTTCGTGGTGTTGCTCATGCCCCGCTCCGCTCCTATCTAGATCTTTGAAGTTCGCCGCGAGTGCTCGCCATCGAGCACTCGCGTCCCATCACGCCTCGCGCGATCCTTAGCCATGGCATCTCGCCGAGGGCTGCTGGATTGCGTGGGACCGAGTCTCGCGCCGAAACGGATCGTTGATTAGACGGGAATGGATGGAATCTCTTTTCCATCCATGCAAGAGAACCCCGAGAAGATGATGGAGCCGGATTGCCGGGTTGAAGCCGTTGGCAGCGCAGGCTGCGATATCGCTGGAGAACCTGGCGGCCGGATGTGGGCGAGCGCCGATGCATCACGGGGTGGCATGGTCGGGTTCACCTTGCCGGCGCATCCAGGCGTTCAAACATGATGGATCGACACAAAGCCTCGACTCACAATGGGACGAGATTCCGCCCGGGACCCCGCGAATCATTCCACCGAGGCCAGCACGATCTGCGAGATATCGGCGTCCCCAAGGCCCTCCTTCACAGCACGCATCAACCAGTCGCGCACACGACTCG
>NZ_JACFYJ010000005.1:0-188621 GCF_037126505.1 Paraburkholderia bengalensis | reverse complement strand
TCGAATTCGCACGCGCCCGCGAGATCGAGAATGTCGTAGCCGCGGTAGTGCAGGTCGTTGCCCGTCTTGCCGACCGTGCACAACGCGGTATTGCCCGCCCTCACGCCCGACAGGGCCACGGATTTCTTCGGTTTGAATGCGCCCGCGTTCTGCGTGCCGTTGTCTGCTTCGCTCATGTGTCTTCCTCCAGATGCCATTACTTGTGTGCGGCGAACAGCGCGTCGAGCTTGTCCTCGTACGCGTGATAGCCAAGATATCTGTACAGGTCTTCGCGCGTCTGCATCGTCGGCACGGCTGCTTTTTGCGTGCCGTCGCGCATCACCGTCTCGTAGAAGTTCAGCGCCGCCGCGTTCATCGCGCGATAGGCGCCGCAGCAGTACAGCGCGATATCGACGTTCGCTTCGCGCAATTCCGTCGTGGTGAAGAACGGCGTCGCGCCGAACTCGGTCAGGTTGGCGAGAATCGGCACCTTCACGGCGGCCTTGAAGCGGCGATAGTCGTCGAGCGTTTTCATCGCTTCGGGAAAGATCATGTCCGCGCCGGCTTCGACGTACGCGACGGCACGTTCGATTGCGGCGTCGAGCCCTTCGGCGGCGGCGGCGTCGGTGCGGGCCATGATGACGAACTGGTCGTCGGTGCGCGCGTCGACGGCGGCCTTCACGCGATCCACCATTTCCTCTTTCGCGACGACTTCCTTGTTCGGGCGATGGCCGCAGCGCTTCTGTCCGACCTGATCTTCCAGATGCACGGCCGCGACGCCTGCCTTGATGAACGAGCGCACCGTGCGCGCGATGTTGAAGGCGCCGCCCCAGCCGGTGTCGATATCGACGAGCAGCGGCAGGTTGGTCGCATCGGTGATGCGGCGTGCGTCGGTCAGTACGTCGTCCATGGTGCTGATGCCCAGATCGGGAACGCCGAGCGAGTTCGCGGCGACGCCGCCGCCCGACAGGTACACGGCCTTGAAGCCGACGGCTTCGGCCATTTTCGCGGCATAGGCGGTGATGGCGCCGACGACTTGCAGCGGTTGTCCTTCGGCGACGGCCTGGCGGAACGAGGCGCCGGCGCTAGCGGGTTGTCTGATCGAGTTCAATTTGAGGCTCCGTTATTTGCGGGCCCTTATCTGCAAGCACCGTGCCAATTTGCGAACCACCGCTAAGTGACTGATTTGACGAGGTGCGCCGGTCGGCGCGGCTATGCGCAGATTGCAGAACTGAAATCTCCGGTTTCGATTGTGGAACGGCGCGCGCATAATGACGGCTGGTCCGTTCGCATTTCCCCAGGTCGAATTCATGAGTATCTCCACCGCTGTTTCGAGCCCGCGCCCGCGCGTCTGGGCGATGGGCATCAGCCGCTTGCGCGATCTGTTCGTGGACATTGCCAGCGAATATGCGGGCCGCGCCGACGTGCGCGTGGTGCCGCGCGGCTTCGGCGATGCCGTGCAGGAAATCGAGGCGGCAGGCAGCGAGCGTCCCGATGTGATCGTCGCGGGCGGTTCGAACGGCGCTTATCTGCGTACGCGCGTCGACGTGCCCGTCGTGGTGATCGCGCCGACGGGTTTCGACGTGATGCAGGCGCTGGCGCGCGCGCGGCGCGACGGCGATTCGGTGGCGCTCGTCACGCACGGCGAGACGCCCGACGAAGTGAAGCGCTTTGCGGCGGCGTACGGCATCGACGTGATTTTCGCCTCGTATCGCTCGACGGAAGATGCGCAGCAGTGCGTGCACGCGTTGCGGGAACGCGGCGTGGATGCCGTGGTCGGACCGGGCCACGTGACCGATCTCGCCGAGCGCGCGGGAATGGCGGCCGTCTTCGTGTATTCGCGCGCGTCGGTGCGCGGTGCGTTCGACACGGCGCTCGACGTCGCCCATGCCACCCGCGCCGAAGGCGTGCGCCGGCAGCGTCTGGACAATCTGCTGCAGCACCTGCGCGACGGCGTCGTGGCGCTGGACGCGCAAGGACGCGTCGAAGCGATCAACCAGCGCCTCGCGGGCGTGCTCGGCATCGATGCGGCGAACGCCGCGGGCATGCCGCTCCAGCAGCTTGCGCCGGAGCTGTCGAGCGCGCTGCCCGACACGGACGGCGACACGCTCGTGTCGTTGCGCGGCGCGAGCTATCTCGTGCATCGCGGGCCGCTGGCGGGCGCGGGCGCCGCAGCGGGCACCGTGCTGACATTCCAGGAGTCGCGCGCCGTCGAGCGGCTCGATCGCACACTGCGTTCGCGGCAGCGCGTGCAGCAGTTCACCGCGCGCTACCAGCTCGACGATCTGATCGGCGGATGTCCGTCGATCGAGCGCGTGCGCACGCTGGTGCGCCGCTATGCGAAATCCGATGCAACCGTGCTGATACTCGGCGAAAGCGGCACCGGCAAGGAAATGGTCGCGCAGAGCATGCATCGGCTGAGCGCGCGGCGGGACTTCGCGTTCGTCGCGATCAATTGCGGCGCGTTTCCGGAAGCACTGCTCGAAAGCGAATTGTTCGGCTATGAAGAGGGCGCGTTCACGGGCGCGCGCAAGGGCGGCAAGGCGGGGCTGATCGAAGCGGCGCATCGCGGCACGCTGTTTCTCGACGAGATCGGCGAAATGCCGCTGCCGTTACAAAGCCGGCTGCTGCGCGTGCTGCAGGAACGCGAAGTGGTGCGGCTCGGTTCGACGGAACCGACGCGCGTCGACATACGCGTCGTCGCCGCGACGCACCGCGCGCTGACGGAGGGCATCGAACTCGGGACGTTTCGCGCCGACCTCTATTACCGGCTGAACATTCTGAGCATTGCGCTGCCGCCGCTGCGCGAACGCACGACGGACGTCATGCCGCTTGCCGCCGAACTGTTGCTGCAGGCCGCCGCGCGCGAGCCGCGTCTGGCCGCGCGCGTTCCCGACCTGGAGGCGGCGACGCGCGTGCTCGCACCCGTCGGCGAGCCGCTGCGCCGCTACGCGTGGCCCGGCAACGTGCGCGAATTGCAGAATGTGATCGAACGGATTGCCGTCGAACTCGCGGATGCGGAAGGCGCGGCAGACGACGCTTTCACGCGCGAGATGCTCGACGTCGTGGCGCCCGAGCTGATCGCGTCAGCCCAGCCGCAAAAGAAGGGCGCATTGACGTTGCGCGAGCGCAGCCGGCATGTCGAAGCCGATGAAATACGCGCGATGCTCGCAGCTTGCGGCGGCGACCGCGACGCCGCTTGCAAGGCGCTTGGCATCAGCAAGACGACGCTGTGGCGCAAGCTCAATCCCGCGTGATGAGCGGTGCAATGAGTCACGCAACGAGTGACGTAACGAGTGACGTAAAAAGCGGCGCAAACAACCGCGCGCCCCGCTCGTTCACACGCCCAGCCATGCAGTCACGAACAGGCCGACTGCGATGACAGCCATGCCGACCGTGACCTTCTGAAGCCAGCGCTTTTTCGTGAGCAGCGTGATGGCGGCCAGCGCGATGGAGATCTGGATCAGGGTTGTGGCTTGCGCCCAGCGATGATGCTGATGTTGCAAGGATTCGCTTACTTCATTGTCCTGCTTGACCTGCTTCTCCAGCGATTCCGCCTGCTGGCGAATCGGCTCTTTCTCGGTCTTGTAGCGCTGCACGTCGGCGATGAACTTCGCGTGCGGCGCCGACGCGGGATCGCTTAACGCCGCGCCCAGTTCGGCGAGGTTCTGCTTTTCGCCCTTGGCCTGGTAGTACGCCCATTGATTCGCGGCTTCCGTCTTGAGGATGGCGGCTTCGTTCTTGTAGAAGAGCGCCTGGTTTTCGTTGGCGCCGCTCTGGTACGCGGCGATAGCGCCGACGCTCGCGAGAATGGCGGTCATCACGGCGATGCGCGACGCGCTGCTATCGCTTGCATGAGCACCGCCGTGCTCGAGCGCATGATCGTGCGGGCCGTGTACTTCGTATTCGTCGGACATCGTGATTCGGGAGGTCGGAAAGCCGCCAGCATACCGCAGCGCGGCAGCCGCGCAAAAGCGTTTTGCGTCGGTGCAAACCGCGTGTCGGGCAGCGCGCGGCGCGCGCGTTTCAGCACTGCATTCTGCGCTGCGCGCGATATTCCGTCGGCGACGTTTTCATGTGCCGCCGGAAGCTGCGCGCCAGATGATCGCCGCTCGTCAGGCCGGCGCGTTTGGCGACCTTGTCGACGGGC
Organism: Paraburkholderia bengalensis; assembly: GCF_037126505.1. NCBI lineage: Bacteria > Pseudomonadati > Pseudomonadota > Betaproteobacteria > Burkholderiales > Burkholderiaceae > Paraburkholderia > Paraburkholderia bengalensis. Next base: position 184,492 of record NZ_JACFYJ010000005.1, on the reverse strand, counting down.
AGATCGGTTTCGACGAGCAGGTTGCAGACGAGCTGCAGCCGCGCGTGCATCAGATAGTCCGACGGCGTCATGCCGAGTTCGCTGCGGAAATGGCGCAGCAGGCTGCGCTCGCTCATCGCGGCGACCTGCGCGGCGTCTTCGATCGTCACGGGGCGGCGGCAGTTGTCCTGCAGCCAGTGCGCCGCCACGCGAACCTTCTCGGCGGGCGTACTGCCGACGACATCCTCGAAGATCGCATTGAGCATGTCGCGCGAGCACACCGAAAGTCGCTCGGCGACGCGGCGCGCCATGCCGTCGCCCATGTCGCGGCGAATCAGCTTCAACGCGCCCGTGAGCGCGTCGTTGAGGCTTTGCGATTTCGTCTTGCGCTCGCTTGCCCGCACGGCCGCGGCGGACATGTCGTCCTCGTTACATTCCCGCCCCGGAAGCGGCGCGCCGACAAACCGCACGTCGGCTGCTTTCGAGCGCGCGCGATGAATCCACGCGAGCAGCGTCACCGAGCGGGCATCGATGTGCCTGTCGTCGCCGATCAGCGCGAAGATCGCGTCGAATTCGTCCTCCGCGTGCGCATCGAATGCTTCCGTGCCGACGAGCAGCGCCGCGGAACTGGCCACGTAGCCGTCGTGATCCGATAGCGTGGCGATGTGATACAGCCATTGAATGGGGCCGCGCCCCGACAGCTCGCTGGCGATTTCCAGCGTGTTGGCGATGACGCTCGCGCTCAACAGGTCGAAGCCGTCGAACAGCGCAATGGCGACGCGGCGCACGCGCCGGGGGATGACGTCGCTGCCCTCCGGTTCCTTCAAATCGCTCGTTTGAGGCAGACGTGTCGACATCATTTTCTTCCCCAACCTGAATGAACTGGATCAGAAACACGAAGACCCGACCTCGATACGGTATAGCGCTCGCCCCCGTCACGCGTATCGGATAGGCGAAGCGCTCCAGTTCGGCCGCCGAATGCCCATGCTGCCTCGACCCAGCGACCAGCGGATGTGTGCAAGCGCACATAGCGCGATGCTTTCTTTCGGCGCGCAGCGCATCAGCAGTGCATGAATGGACGGTCAGCGGCGTGACGTTCGGCCGCCAGGCGGCGCGCCGTATCCGGCAGCGCGAGAAGGGTTCGCAGCGGGTGGCGCTGCGGGCTCAATGGCTATTGCAGCGCACGGATGAAGCGCTCCCGCCGCTGGCGGTCGCGCTCATGCCGGTTTCGTTGGGCGTGTATGGCGTTGGCCGGTTGAGCCGTGAGCCGTCGTGTCGGCACACGGACGAAACGATGCCGGAAGGGTTCGTATTCCCTCGCTCACATGGACTGGTTGTGCTTCCAGCTGGATATCGACGATCCCCCCGCATTGATGCCCGCGCCAGAAATGGCCTGCGCCACTTTCAGATAGCCCTCTGCGCTATCGCGCAACGTGTAGCCGTCGAGCGCGCGCCACGCGCGTGGCGCGTGCAGCGCGTCGACCAGCGCGCGCGCAAATGCGGCGGGGTCTTTCGTATCGACGAGTGAGACGGCGGGAAGCTCGCGCGCAAATTCGAATGCTTCGATGTGGCTTGCGACGACGGGAATACCCGAGGCCAGCGCTTCGAGAAAGCCAATGCTGTGCGCTTCCACATGAGAAGGCATCGCAAAGACATGCGACGTTTGCAGGATCTCGGCCACATTCGAGGTCGGACCAAGCAGCGTGACCCGCTCGTCCAGATTCAATCGATGCACGAGGTTCATCGCCGTATCGTGATACGCGAGATCTTCAATGGCGCCGTGCAGCAGCAGGCGCGCATCGGGCTCCGATTGCAGCACGATTTCAAACGCGCGAATGGTATCGAGTTGTCCTTTGTCGGCGATATAGCGGCCCAGCTGCACGATCAGCCGTGTGGGGTCGGCAGCGTCGATGTCCGGGGGCGCCGCGTGCTGATAGCGCGGCAGGTCGACGCCGTTGGGAATGACGGTCACGAGCGGATGCGGGCCGAATTCGCGCAGATAGTCCTGCGCATTGCGCGGCGACACGCCGACCACGGCTGCCGCGCGACGCGACAGGACACGCTCCGCCCAGCGCAGTTTGGGATCGGCGAAATCGTTGGAGCCGGAGTGCATCACGTAGATGACGGGCGCGACGTTCGGCAACAGACGGACGTAGAGCGCCGCGATCGTCGCATGCGCGATGATGATGTCGGGACGGAACTGGCGCACCACGCGCCACAGATGCGCGAGACGCCGGATTCTTCCTTGCGGGGTGTCCGGAAAGCAGCACAGCACGTTCGCGGCTTCGAGCTCGCGCCGGCTGTGTTCGAAGTCGTCCAATTGCGGTTCCATCGATGCAATGCAGACTTCGTGGCCACCCTCCCTGTGCTGGACCGCGACGCCCTTTGCGAGAACCTCGGCACCAGACAAACGTGGCGTATAGACGACCTGTAGTATCCGCACTTGTTACCGTTCCGATCGAGTCTTGTAGGTAGAGAACCGGTTCAACGAACCGTGTATCTCTTTCTTTTGTACAGCGTACGGTTGCGTGGGGCTATTGATAATTCGTTGGACCTTAGTGCCTATAACATAGCGCCTTGCCACAGTGAGCTTCGGTCAACGACTAGTCATTACTGGACACGCCCCCGGAAAAGAGGCATGGACAGGCCTCTTTTGATTCGAAGCGGCATGGCGGCCCGCCTCGCACGCACGCGTATCGCTATGGCGAGAGTCGTTCGAGCCATAGGGTTTCCGAGTACACGGCGGGTAATGGCTGAATGTCCATAGGCGTGATTTGAATCTCATTCGCATGAAAGCCATAGCGCACGAGCGATGCCGCACCTGCCGTGTAGAGCGTGTTGTTGAGGATCGCGTCGGCCCGCTCGTAAAAGATGAGCGCCGCCTGGTTGCCGGTTCGAATCAGCGCGGGCGTCGCATCCGCCCATCGGATATCGCGCAGCCAGCCAAGTAGAACGGGCGCGGTACCGGGATGCGCGAGGCTCCATTTCCATGCATCGACGCCGCCGGGTTCCGCATAGTGCGGGACGGTCATCACGATCGACGCATCGTCATCCGGGTAAACGTGAGCGCTGGTGAAGCGCGTGCTGTCGCGTCGGAATGTCGAGGGCAGCCACGACGTTGCGTTGACGCGCGCAGTGGCGCCGTCGACGTCGAGTTGCGTGACGGAAATACGGCGCTTGTCGTCGCTGGCGGACTGCAATGCGATAAACGCTGCGCCGCTTTTGCGAATGCCTCTCACGGCAAGCAATTGAACGTTGGCGGCAAGGCCGCTGTTGTTGAGGACTTCCGTTTGCTGAACACGGCCCGATTCGTCGGCGGCGACCGTCCATAGATCGATGCCGTTGGCTGCGTTCTGAACCGCAATGAGGATTCTTTCGCGCGACGACGCTTGCGTGGAGAAGGCGACGTATTGCTGCACGCGTTCTCCTGCTATTCGGGCGTCGCTCTGGAACCAGAGGACAGGCGCGGCGAAGCGGGTGCCCGTGCTGCGCAACAGCCAGAACGCCGAGCCGCCGTTACGCGGCGTCACGACCATCAGATCGGCGCGGCCATCGCCATCGAAGTCGCCCAGCAGAAAGCGCGCGCTATCGAAACACAGTGCGTCGGCGCCGCACGTCGGCGTCGTGGCGCGGCTGTCGAAGCGCACGGAACCTTCATACCAATGCTCGGGTTGCGCGGCTTTTCCCAATGTGGAGGTTTGCACGAGCACATCGAAGCCCGGGCCGTCCGCACGTCTTTGAACGAATACCGTGGACGGCTCGCCACCTCCCGTCACGTCGCCGTACATCGCGCCTGCAAGGCGCAAGTCGGTTGCCCATGACGGACGCGCCGTCGACCATCGGTATCGCGTCGTCAGGGACGCGCATCCGCGAATACGCAGGCGATTGTCGTCCTCGCCCAGGCAGCGCCGCGACGGCGTGAAGATCAGGCCGAAATCCCACGGCGTCCAGCGTTGCGCCGCGTCCCAGTCGTCGCACGGTTCTTCGGCGAGATTGCCATCGCGTTCCGCCACGCATTGGCCCGTCGAAACGGACACGAGCGCCGCATTGCGCTGGTTGCCCGCATACGTGGGCTTCGGTTGCCATTTCCATTGCTGGCCGGTCGAATCGTCGCAGGGTGCGAGTTCGGGTTCGTGGCCGCCGCCTCGCGACGTCAGGCACTGATTCGACGCGGCGTTGAACAGGACGGTCGGGCGGACGACGAAATCCGGCACGCGATCGAGCGTGGAGTCGGTGCGTTTGTAATTGCGCAGAATCCAGTTGCCGTCCCACTGGTATTCGCCGAACACGTGCGCAAAATCGTCGCCGTCGATCGAGAAATAACTCGCCGCCACATCGCGCTTGCGTTGCGCTTCTTCTCCAAAGAGCGTGGCGGGCCAATTCCCCGTCGGATACGTGACGTAGTACGAGATCGGCAACGACCGGCCCAGCGTCTGCGCGACATGGCGCGTGATGCGAGCGGCATAGATGTGATCGGGATGCTCGATGAAAGGCACCGTGTCGGGATTGAGCGTGTCGATTTGCGTCGCGTCCTGCAGGATCGACTTGAGCACATTCGAGAGCGAGTCACGCGTATAGCGCGCCGGCGTGAGTTCTCCGCGGCCCATCGGGTAGGTGGTCAGCGTGGCGCCCTGATCCCAGAGCAGCGCGAGCGGCACGCGACCGCCGCGCACCGCGCCGCCGGGAAGCCGAAGTTCGAGTAGCCGCACGCGCGGTTGCCCTTTCAATGTCAGCTGGAATACGGGCTTGCCGGCTATCTGCACCATCGACTCTTCCCAGTCGTTCGGGACACCGGCCACGCGCGCATACGCGAGCCGCGACGCTTCTTCGCGTTTTTGCACGTAGGCGAAGTTGGTGCCGTTAGCGCCGCCGATCAGATGAACGGTGGTGACGCACCATCCGGCGCGCAGTTGCTGACTGATTGCGGGTTCAACGAACAGCAGGTCGTCGTCGAGATGCGCGACGACCGTCACGAGCTTGCCAGCGCGGCAGTCAGGATCGGCCGCATATGCAGTGCCGTCGAATGCCGACCCTATGCAAAGAAGATAAAGGAAATAGCGCAACCACCGGGAAAGGGAGAGTGACGACGTTTTCATATGGTTGAGTTCTTCTCTGTTCTTCTTGGTGTTGTTCCCGAGAGCCGCTATCTGACGAATCGAGTAGCCTCGCGCTGTCCGCCCCGGCTATTCGCGGTTGTTTTTCGTTTGCAAATTGAAAGGCATGTGCACGCAGGTCGTTATCGATCGCGGAACGGCTCTGTCGATTGAACATGATGACGGTGTCGATGCGTTGTGAGCCGCCTTTTAATAGCGCGTCGTTGACGGATGATACAAAGAACGCCGCACATAAATCAGTACGGAATAGACAGAATTCAGTGTCGAATGGCAATTCATACCTTCTTCACGTGGAACCCGTAATAAAGTAACTTCCGACAGGCGCAACGTTCGACTGTTGTCTGAACATTGAAGCAAAGTCGATTTAACAATGGCATCCCGACGGGATAGCGCTACGCGCGCGTTTCTGCCAAAACTGCAGCGATTGAGGGCGTCATGCGGATGCTGTTCGTTATCGGTCACCTGGGTGACTATCATGTGCCGCGCTATGAAGCGCTGATGCGACTCGCTGCGAGGCGCGGCGACGAAGTCTGTCTGGTCGAGGTATTCGGCCGCTCGGGCTTTTATTCGTTTCCGCAAACGCGGCGCGCATCGTTTTTCGCGCAGTGTCACGAACGGGTCACGACGCTGGAGAACGACATCAGCGACGCGGGCGGACGCTGGCCAAGCGTGTTCGCGCAACTGGCGTCGATCGTGCGGCGCGTCGAGCCGGATGTCGTCGTCACGCTGGGCTATGACACGCCGTATTCGCTGTGGCTGTGTCTGCTCCGACGGTTCACGCGGCCATTCGCGCTCATCTACATGTCAGACTCGAAAGCCGACGATGGCGCGCGCAGCAGCATCAAGGAGCGCCTGAAGAAGATCCTGGTGCGCCGCTTCGACGGCGCGCTGGTCGCGGGAGAAAGGCACCGCGACTATGCGGAATTTCTCGGCATTCCGCGCTGGCGCTCGCGCATCGGTTTCGACGTGATCGATGTCGAGCAGTTCTCGCGCCGCGCGGCCGTCGCGCACGACACGGCCGACGAGGTGCGCCGCCTGCGTGGCTTGCCGCATCGCTATGTGCTTTGCGTCAGCCGCTTCGTCGCGCGCAAGAATGTCGATGTCGTGATCGACTCGTTCGCGCGAGCGCGTCTCGCGGAGCATGGCATTGCGCTGGTCCTCGTCGGCCAGGGGCGCGAGGAGCGAGCGCTGCGCAGCCTCGTGTCGCAAAAGGAACTGGACGCGAACGTCCATTTTCTCGATGCCTTACCCAATGCGGAGATGCCGGCCATCTACGGCCTTGCGGATTTCGTCGTGCTCGCGAGTGCATTCGATCAGTGGGGCCTGTGCGTGAACGAAGCGTTCGCGGCATCGCGCACGGCGATCGTCACGCACACGTGCGGCGTGGCGCGCGAACTGGTGATGAACGACATCAACGGCTACGTGGTCGATCCCGGCAACGCGGACATGCTGGCCGCGCGCATGCGAAGCCTTGCATTGGACGACGCGCTGCGCGAGCGGCTGTCGGCGCGGGCGCGTATGACAGTCGAGCAATGGAAGCCAGCCGTGTTCGCCAGCAATCTGATGGAACTCGCCGATTGCGTGCTCGAAGGCGATCAACTCGTTTCGCGAGCCGAACATGAGTAATGTGCGTTGGCGTACGTTGCATGAATGAATCGCGCTAACGCTTTGCTCGCGAGGCGCTCACAAATAATCCGCGCACTCGCGCGAGTGCTATTTCACCGATTCGACCGTGCTTCGCGCACGTGCGAATGTCATCGACGATGGTCGCCATCGCGGCTCATTGGCTAACGCCGAACTAATTCGCGCCCGATAGCCTGAGCAGAGAAATCAATCGGATCATGGGCGCGCTGCATTTGCGCATGCGTGCTCTGCGTCACCGTCCGATTGCCTTTGCCAGCCCAGGAGCATTAGCCATGTATGACCGTTCACCGTTTGCGACCTTGCTCGAAACCGCCATCGTGAAGAAGCCGCAGCCGAGGCGATCTGAAACCGGCTATCGCGAGATGCTGGAACTCATGAAACGAGGCGGGGAATATCAACTCGCAGGTCTTGAACTGGAGGTGCCGCGCGGCGTCTATCCGCCGCGACCGGGCAGTTCGACGGAGTTCTTTTTGAGGAACTGGTCCGCAGCGGGATTGAACGAGTCGGCAGGCTCGCTTCTCGATCTGCGAACCGGCTCGGGCGCGCTGGCGCTTCACGCCGCGCGTCGAGGCTGGCACGTGACGGGGTCCGACATCGACCCGCAGGCTGTGAACGCCGCGCGGCGAAATGCGCGCAACAACCGGCTCGATGTCGACTTCGTGTGCTCGGATCTCTTCGAAGCATTCGAACATTGCCGCTTCGATGCGATCACCTTCACGCCGCCGTTCGTCCCCAAGCCGGCTGCGGTTCAGTCGGGAGGGCGGACGCTCGCGCCCGTTGACGGCGAGCTGACGCAGCGCTTGCTGGACCAGGCGTCGCAGTTCCTGCGTCCTGGCGGCAAGCTGGTGTTTTCATATTCCAACTGTTCGGACGATCGCCTGCTGGACCGCGACGATTGGACTTTCGAGCTTGTCGCGTGCGACTACGAGGCGCTGGGGCAGTCCTGGCGCGCGCTGCTGGTCGCGACGCCCAATCTCGGTAAAAAGTCGTGCAAATCATCAATCAAGTAAATAAAGTCGTTGGATGAATCTGAGGGAAAACCCTATAGTAGGTACTTCCCAGTCTCATCGAGCAACGCCGCCATGCCGTCTTCGTCTTCCATCGCACGTGAGCGCAACGCCGTCATCCGCCTTGCCGTCGTCACCGTGCTGACCGGCGTCGGGGCGGGGCTCGGCGGCATGTTGCTCGCACTGCTTTTGCACGCGATCCAGCATCTCGCATACGGCTACAGTCTCGACGCGCTGGTCGGCGGCGAGAGCTTTCTGCAAGGCGTCGATGGCGCGTCGCCCGCACGGCGCGTCGCCGTGATGACCGTTTGCGGTCTGGTGGCGGGATTCGGCTGGTGGGCCGTGCGGCGCTTCGGGCGTCCGCTTGTCAGCGTCGCGCAGACGGTGAAATCGCCCGATGGCCGCATGCCGATGCGCAGCACGCTCGCCCACGCGGTGCTGCAGATCGTGACGGTCGCGCTGGGCTCGCCGCTCGGGCGCGAAGTCGCGCCGCGCGAAGTCGGCTCATTGGTTGGTGGATGGCTTGCGCGTAAGGCGGGGCTGTCGGCGCGTCAAACACAGGTGCTGATCGCGTGCGGCGCAGGCGCGGGGCTCGCCGCCGTGTATAACGTGCCGCTTGGCGGCGCCGTGTTCGTGCTCGAAGTGCTGCTCGCGACGTTCGACGCCACGACGGCCGCGATGGCGCTCGTCACGTCGGTGATCGCCGCCGTCGTCGCGTGGGTGGGCCTCGGCGACGAGTCGCAATACGCGATTCCGTCGTTCGCGCTGAGCGGCAGTCTCGTGGCGTGGTCGGTCGCTGCCGGCCCGCTCTTCGGCATTGCCGCCTACGCGTTCTCGCGGTTGATGGATCGGGCGCGCCAAGCCGCGCCGCGCGCGGGCTGGCGCATCATTGCGCTGAACGTGCTCAACTTCTCGGCGATCGGTTTGCTCGCCGTGCACTTTCCGCAATTGCTCGGCAACGGCAAGGGCACCGCGCAGTTGGGTTTCGACGGCCAGTTGAGCATCGGCCTCGCGGCGGCCCTGCTCGCGCTGAAGGTCGCCGTGAGCGCGAGCAGCTTGCGCGCCGGCGCCCACGGCGGCTTGCTGACGCCGGGCCTGACAGTCGGCGCGCTGCTCGCCGTCGTGCTCGGCGGCGCGTGGAATCTGCTCGGCGCGAGCGTGCCGTCCGGCGCGTTCGCGCTGGTCGGTGCGACGGCGTTTCTCGCGTCGTCGATGAACATGCCGATCACGGCGATCGTGCTCGTCGCCGAGTTTACGCATCTGGGCCACGACATGCTGTTCCCCGTCGTGTTCGCCGTGGCGGGCTCCGTCGGGGCGAGCCGTCTGTGTGGGCTGCTCGCGAACCGCGCAGCCCACCCCGTGGCGCAGCGAGCGTATGAGCCGTCAGCTGCGTTGAAGGTCTTGCCCGTCACGCGCAAGTGATGAACGGGCGGCGCGTCACCGGGTGTTAGCGCGTCGCCTCAGAACGTCTCCCAATCGACTTCGGCGCCTGCGAAAACCGTGGGCTGCGGTGCGGACGCGCTGCGCGGCGACACGCCGACAGCGGCGACAGCTTCGGTCGCGTGCGCCCGCGCAGCGGAAGAGGGCGCCGCATGGCTCGCCAGCTGGCCGCCCGGCAGCCTGAACACCGACACCAGCTCGCGCAGCGACGCGGCCTGCGAAGCCATCGATTGCGCCGCCGCCGACGCCTCTTCGACAAGCGCCGCATTTTGCTGCGTCACTTCATCCATCTGCGAGATCGCGACGTTGACCTGGTCGATGCCGCGATGCTGCTCGCCCGAAGCGACGCTGATCTCGCCCATCAGATCCGACACCCGACGCACGGAGAGCACGATCTCGCTCATCGTGCGACCTGCTTCGTCGACGAGCGCCGTACCGCTGCTCACGCGGTTAACCGATTCGTCGATCAGTTCCTTGATCTCCTTCGCCGCCGACGCGCTGCGCTGTGCGAGCGTGCGCACTTCGCCCGCGACGACCGCGAAGCCGCGTCCCTGTTCGCCCGCGCGCGCGGCCTCGACGGCGGCGTTCAACGCGAGGATGTTGGTCTGGAACGCGATCCCTTCGATCACCGAGATGATCTGCGCGACCTGTTGCGAACTCGTCGAGATGCCACGCATCGTTTCGACCACGCGGCCCACGACTTCGCCGCCGCGCGCCGCCGTCTGCGATGCGCGCGCCGCGAGCGCGTTGCCCTGGCTCGCGTTCTCGGCGTTCTGCTTGACGGTCGCCGTCAGCTCTTCCATGCTCGCGGCCGTTTCTTCGAGCGATGCCGCCTGTTCTTCCGTGCGCTGGCTCAGATCGGTGTTGCCCGACGCGATCTGCGCGGAGCCCGTCGCGATGCTCTCGCTGCTGGTTCGCACGCGGCCCACGGTATCGAGCAGACGTTCGTTCATGTGGCGCAGCGCGGCGAGCAACTGGCTCAGTTCGTCGGCGCCGTCGGCGCGTATCGTCGCCGTCAGATCGCCGCGCGCGACGGTTTCGGCGACATCGACGGCGCGTCGCAGCGGGCCGACGATCGAACGCGTGATGACCACGGCAATGGCTGCGCCCACGACGAGCGCCAGCGCGGACAGCGCGAGCGTCATGCGCGCGCGCTGCCGAACGCGGCGGCCGCCTGTTCGACTTCGCGCGTCGAGCCTTCGTGATTGAGCTTGATGTCGCTGTCGATCAGTTCGAGCGTGGCGTTAAAGCGCTGCGACGCCTCGCCTTCCGCGAGTTGCCGCGCGTCGGCGGCGCTGGCTTCGCCGGCTTCGATCAGTTTCTGCACCTTGTCGTCGACTTCGAGATAGCTCGCCCACGCCGACTTGATGTTGTCGAACAGCTGCTGCTCTTGCGGCGACGAAATCAGCTTCGAATACGCATCCATCGATGCCGCGAACGCATTCACGGCGTCGGCGTGCTGACCGCGCGCGGTGCGCAGGCGTTCGGCGTCTGCGCTCATCAACTGGCGCAATTGCAGGCGGCGCACGTCATCCGCGTGCGTGCGCAGCGTGCCGAGCGTTTCGATGCTGGGCAGCCAGTCGTGGCCGATCGCACTCGTGCCCTCGTAAATGCGCGAAGCCTGCTGCAAGCCGACGCCGCCGACAGCGCACAGCAAAAAGAGAACGATTGCGAAGCCAGCGCCGAGGCGAGGACCAATTCTGAGTGTGTTGAGAAACGCCATTGACCGTCTTTGCAGGGGTGAACGAATAGGCGTCTTATCGACCGCGGGATATCCCTTCTGCAATAAAGTTTCAAATTTGACGGAAGGCCGACAGCGGTACGACTGACCAATTACGGATTCGCGTCGCGTGTAAGGTCGAGAGGCAACTTGCGCGCGAGAACCCGGCGTGCGTTCACTTTCGGTTCGACGCGCGTACGCGCGGCGCGAACATCGACATTCGCGTCTCGATCCAGCCGAGCATTTCCTGCGCAGCGGCCGCGAGCGGCCGCCCCGATTTCACGAGCAGCCGCGCTTTTGCGCCTTGAAACAGCGGGTGATCGATGGGCACGATGGTCAGCTCTTCCGAGACAAGCTCGCGATGCGCCGCGAACTCGCCGATCAGCGTCACGCCGTCGCCGTGCGCGACGAAGCGCTTGAGGGCCGTCAGCGAATTGCTGGTCAGCGTCGCACGAATCTCGATGTTCTCGGCGAACTCGAGCATTTTCGCGGCATGGCCGATGCCGAACGTGGCGGGCATCAGCGCGAGCGGCCATTCGAGCAGGTCCTTCACGCCCGCCGGCCCGCCGCGCCGCGCGAGAGGATGATCGCGCCGCACCAGCAGCACGACGGGCTGCGCGGAACTCGCGCGATATTCGATGCGCGGATGCGGCGGCGGATTGTACGCGAGCCCGATATGCGCGCGGCTTTCGGCGACCTGACTGAGCAGATCGTCGACGGCGAGCATGTCGATGCCGACGTCCAGTTTCGGGTATTGCGCACAGAACGGCGCGATCACTTCCTCGATTAGCGTATCGACATAGCCTTCGCTGACGGCCAGTTGCACCTGGCCTTGCTGCAGCCCTTTGAGCAGATGGAGCTGGTCCTCGAGCTTTTCCTGTTGCGCCCGGTATCCGCGCCAGAATTCGAGCAGATGCGCGGCTGCCTCGGTGGGTTTGACGCCGCGCGCCTCGCGCTCGAACAGCGTCGTGTCCAGTTCTTCCTCCAGCAACCGGATCTGCCGCGTGATGACGGACGGCGACGTGTTGAGACTGTCCGCCGCGCCGCGAATGGTGCCGTGCGTCAGCACTTCGTGAAAGTAGCGCAGCCGCTGCTGATTGATTTCGCGCATGTCCGTCTCTCCCGACTGTGAAATGCCTGCCGTTGCCCGCCAAGCAACGAAGTGTGAACTTAGTTGCTCTTGCTCGCGCATTATGACGCCGACAACATGGCGGAACGCAAGCACCGTTTTCGAACCGGACAAGCCTTGCATGTACCGGAGGAGCGCCGACGCGCGCAGCCGGTCGATATCGGAGACAGACATGACAGCGATTCACACCCTGACGACGACCGTGAAGGAGAGCGACGCGGTGCGCGCGCTCTATCACCGGCTCAACTGGCGGCTGTTGCCGTTCCTGCTCGCGTGCTACATGTTCGCGTACCTGGATCGCGTCAACGTCGGTTTCGCAAAGCTTCAGATGCAAACCGATCTTGGTTTCTCCGATGCCGCCTACGGCGTCGGCGCAGGCATTTTCTTTCTTGGGTACGTGCTGTTCGAATTGCCGAGCAATCTGCTGCTGCCCAAAGTCGGCGCGCGCAAGACGTTCAGCCGCATTCTCGTGCTATGGGGTGTGACGTCGGCGTGCATGCTGTTCGTAAGCAACGTGCCGATGTTCTACGCGATGCGCTTTCTGCTCGGTATCTTCGAAGCGGGCTTTGCGCCGGGCATGATTTACTACCTGTCGTGCTGGTACGGGCCGACGCGCATGGCGCGCGCCATCGCGATCGTGTTTCTCGCGGGGCCGCTGGGCGGCATCGTCGGCGGGCCGTTGTCGGCGTGGCTGATTACGGCGTTCTCGGGCGTCTACGGCCTCGCTGGATGGCAATGGATGTTTCTCGTCGAAGGGCTGCCGTGCATCGCGCTGGGCGTCATCACGCTGCTCGTGCTGTCGAACCGTCCCGCCGACGCCCGCTGGCTCAATGCCGACGAAAAGCAGCTGCTCGAAACCGAAACCGGCGCGGCACAGGCGCACAACCATTCGTTCAAGGCGGTGGCGCGTGATCCGCGCGTCTATCTGCTCGCGTTCGCGTACTTCTCGATCATCTTCCCCATCTACGCGATCAGCTTCTGGCTGCCGACCTTCATCAAGGAGCAAGGCGTGAGCGACACGTTGCGCCTCGGCTGGTACGTGGCGATTCCGTATGTCGCGGCGGGCATCGGCATGTATGTCGCGGGGCGTCGCTCCGACCGGACGGGCGAGCGCCGCCTGCACTGCGCGTTGCCCGCGCTGACGGGCGCGCTGCTGCTCGTCGCGGCGATCTTCGCGCAGGGGCACCTGTTCGCGACGCTGGCGCTGCTGACGGCCGCGACCGCGATGATGTGGATGGCCTACACCGTCTTCTGGGCGATTCCCGCCGAATACATCAAAGGCCCGGCCGCTGCCGGCGGCATCGCTCTCATCAATACGATCGGGCTGTCGGGCGGTTTCTGGGGACCGGCTGCCATCGGTTGGGCACGCACGGCAACGGGCAATTCGCATCTCGCGCTGATCGTGATGGCATGCCTGCCGGTGATCGCGGGCCTGCTGATTCTCGCCAATCGCCAGCGGAGCGAACCGGCACGCGATGCCGCGCAGCTGGCACTGCATCCCGAATCGAACTGATGCCCGCCGCGCGTGGTCACGCATCGTGATGCGTGATCGCGCGCACTGAACGGAAGGACGCACGAATCATGAAAATCCTGATCGCCGGTTTCCAGCACGAGACCAATACCTTCGCGCCGACCAAGGCGTCGTACCAGAGCTTCGTTCAGGGCGAGGGCTTTCCGCCGCTCGCGCGCGGCGCGGACGTGCTCGCGCTGCGCGACGTGAACGTGCCCGTCGGCGGCTTCATCCGCGCGGCGCAGGCGTCGGGTCACGAACTGCTGCCTGTGATCTGGGCGGGCGCGAGCGCATCCGCGCACGTGACGCAGGACGCCTACGAGCGCGTCGCCGGTGAGATCGTCGAAGCCGTGCGCGCGGGCGGCTTCGACGCGATCTATCTCGACCTGCATGGCGCGATGGTGGCCGAGCATGTCGACGACGGCGAAGGCGAGTTGCTCGCGCGCGTGCGCGGCATCGTCGGCGAGGCGATGCCGGTCGTCGTGTCGCTCGATCTTCACGCGAACGTGACGCAGGCCATGCTGGCACTCGCCAATGCCGTCGTCGCGTATCGAACTTATCCACATGTCGATATGGCCGACACGGGCGAGCGCGCTGCCGCGCTGCTCGACGCGCTGCTGCAGGGCGAACGCCCGTTGAAGCGCGCGTGGCGGCGCCTGCCGTTTTTGATCCCCGTGAACGCGATGTGCACGCTCGTCGAGCCCGCGCGCGGCATGTACGAGCGCCTCGCCGCGCTCGAACGGGGCAGTGTGGCGTCGCTGTCGTTCGCGCCGGGTTTTCCGGCCGCCGACTTCCCCGAATGCGGCGCGATGATCTGGGGCTATGGCGACGACGACGAAGCGCTGACGCGCGCAATCGATGCGCTGTACGAGCGCGTGCTTGCCGACGAAGCGCAATGGGACGTGAATTTCCTGTCGCCCGACGAAGCCGTCGCGGAAGCCACGCGTCTCGCGCTGCAAGCGGACAGGGCACAGGCCGCCGGGCCTGACGCGGGCCGGCCCGTGATCATCGCCGATACGCAGGACAACCCGGGCGTCGGCGGCGACTCGAATACGATGGGCATGGTGCGCGCGCTGTTGCGCCACCGCGTGCGGGATGCCGCCGTCGGCGTGATCTGGGACGCCGATGCGGCTGCGGCGGCGCATCGCGCGGGCGTCGGCGCGCGAATCGAACTCGCGCTCGCGGGCCGTTCGGGCGTGCCGGGCGACGCGCCGCTCACGGGTGTGTTCGAAATCGAGCATCTGTCGAACGGCCGCTTTCGCTTCGACGGCCCGATGATGAACGGCATGCAGGGCGATCTCGGGCCTGTCGCGTGTCTGCGCATCGACGGCGTGCGGATCGTCGTCAGCACGATCAAGATGCAGATTTTCGAGCGCAACTTCTTTCGCGTCGCGGGCATCGAGCCGGAGCAGATGAAGATCCTGGTCGTGAAAAGCTCCGTGCACTTTCGCGCCGATTTTCAGGCGGCCGCGCATGCGATCCTCGTCGCGAAGGCGCCTGGCCCGATGGCCGCCGATCCTGCCGATCTGCCGTGGCAGCGCCTCGCCGCGCAGATGCGCGTGCGTCCCCTCGGACCGACCTTCGACGCATGGCGCGCGGCGCGTCTGGACGCTGTCACACCTGGGTGAAGTTAGCGTGACGTCTCGTCCAGCGAAGGATAACGACGCGCAAGCGCAGAATCGAAGGTCGCCTGCGATAACCGGCCCAGGTGTTTCTCCAGCAGTCGTCCTTCGGCATCGAAAAAGAGCGTGGTGGGATAGGCCGCGACGTTCATGCTTTTGGCGAGCGCCAGTTGAGGATCGAAACGCGAGTTGTCGAGGCGTAATTGCAGGCTGGCCAAAAACGCGTTCACTGCTTCTGTGCTCTCTGCCTGGTTCACGAACATCAGATCGATCTCGGGATGGCTTGCCTGCTCTTGTGCGAGCACGGGCATTTCCGCCCGGCATGGTCCGCACCATGTCGCCCACATGTTGACGACAAGCGGTTTGCCGTTGGGCGCGATGTGTCGGGGAATGCCTGATTCGTCGTAGAGCGTTATCGACGGCATGCGCATCCTGGGATCGGTGCGTTCTGCGCAGCGCTACCCCACGTGAGCAGCCCCGAGGCTACGACAGCGGCCAGCGGACGCCGTAGCGCGGCGCGTCGAAGCGCCACGACGAACGCGACCACGATGCCGGCGGCAATGCCAGGCGCCGCCGCGAAACCCGCATCTCTGAAGTCCAGCATGTGCACGAGGTTGCCGCGATAACTGGGCAGGTACTGAAGGACGAACACGACACGAGCGACGAACAGACCGGCAACTACCGCCGCGAAGACGGCGCGCTCGACCTGCGATCTCCGCTCGCCGCAGAATCGGCTGGCGAGCAAGGCCACGGCAACGCCAGCAAATAGTGCAAGAGGTCCGGCAGGAAACGCCAAAGGGCCGATATTCATTCAATGATTCCGGATATATTGCCGCGAACTGAATGGCCCGCAATATACCGCTGACGTCGCCAACCTGTGAACACGCAGGATGCTCACGAATATGCTCGATCGTCTCGCGGTTGCAGCGTCGGATCGATGCCGAAGCCAGGCTACCCGCGACCATCGCGCCTAACGAGCGTGACGGGGCGGGCATTCGGGAGAGCACGCCCGCGACAATGCGATCGCATCGCGCGCCACTGAACTCGAACCGTCCCATTGGCCGAGATCGATGTTCGCGCACACGTTGCCGATGCAACCCGGCAAGCGGTGGCACGCTTAACGCGAGGCGCGTTCCGAAGTTGTTATCGCTTCGCTGCCTGCAATGCGGGATCGACTGCGCGTCTCGCATTCTTCGCGGCTGCCGACGCTATTTCAAGGTTGCTTCGCGTCGCCTCGACCGCCTGCTGACCGGTGCTGCGCAGGGTTTCATAGAGTGTCGTGGCAGCCGCAATCGCGGAGTCCAGCGCGGTCATCGTGGCCTGGGAGCCCGCCGGCGCGCCTCTGGTGACATCCTCTACAACCGATTTCATCTGGCGCCCGTACGTCTCGCACTGGGCCTTTCCAACGCGCGCAAAATCGGCCTGCGTGGCTGACATCAGATCGAACACCTCGCGCCAATAAGTCTGCATGCGCTCTGCCGTCAGCGACGCCATGCTGTCCTGCAGCGCGAGCCATTCCTGCGCCTCCTTGATCGATAGCGACTTCTGCGCCAGGCCGAACATGTCCTCGAGCGTCGAGCGCATTGTATGCGCGTTCAGTGCGGCCAGTTTCCCGACGTTGTCGACTGCCTTGTTGCTCAGTTCGAAAAAGAGGCCAAGATTGGCCTTGCGGGTTTCAGCAACCTGTTCCGGGGTCAACATAGAAAAGCTCCTGTATGGGCGATCGGACGCAGACGCCGCGCCGATAGGCGCGCGCGATCTGCGACAGCGTGAGCGCGTGAGCGAATCGGGTAATGCGTGCCCGACGTGGCAGACGCACGACGGGTGTTCAGCAAGCGGCTTTGAGGATCAGTGTTTTCGGGCGACGGCTCGAAGAATCGAATCGCCGTCGCGGGTGAGAAAGAGGCGCCTGGCTCCCGACGAGAGTTGCTCCAGGGCGATGAGTTGGCGTTCCAGCAGCGTATCGAGTTCCTGGCGGTTCAGGTCGATCTGCTCGGGCGCAGTTGCGACCAGCATCAGGGTGGCGAATTCGTGCGGGCTCAGCATAGATGTGTCTCCGCTTTAATCTGGATTGAACGTTGTCGGGAAGCATCAGTACTTTGATGCGGCCGACCGTTTCCTATTCACTAGTAGTTCCAGTCTTTATTAGCGCCGGCATTGCGAATTCTGTGGCTTCAACGCCGGGACACAAATGTTAAATCCGAATGAGGGACGATACCGGATGAAAATAATGTATGAAGACGGCATCGTTGATAGAGCGTGCAGCAGGCCACCGTCGAAAGTCGCGATCGAAAGCGCGCTTACATTTGTGTCGCCAGGCGGAATTTTCTCGCGCCGCTTTTCGTTCTTACGTCGGGGTCGAACTGACGAACTGCAGTTCGAATATTCCGTTCGCGAGGAGAACCGCCATGAACCATGGGAAGCACGCCGCGCTGGTTTGCGCGGCCGCGATGCTCTTTATCGCCGCGCAACATGCCCGCGCCGACGAAACGATACATGTGATGCTGACCGACAACGAGATCCGACTCGATAACAACGAGGCAAAAACCGGGCGAATCACCTTCGACGTCAACAATGCGGCGAAAGACAAGACCGAACACGAGTTTGTCGTTCTGAGAACCGATAAGGACGCGGCGCACCTCCCGGTCCGCAAAGGCCAGGTGCCGGAAAGCGATTTCAGGAAGGTGGGCGAGGTAGAGGATATCGCGCAGGGCGCAAGCAAGCGCCTGTCGTTGAAGCTCGCCCCCGGACGTTATGTGCTGATTTGCAATCGTCCGGGACACTACGCGATGGGCATGCATACATCGTTTGTCGTTGCTCGCTGATCCGAATGGGGCGGATGGGAGACGAAGGCTAGACCGTCACGGCATTCGCCCACGGCGAGCGAATATCCGATAAGAAGCGCTGCGCGCGCGGATGTCCGGGCCGCTGGAAAAAGCGGTCCGGTTCCGCGCGTTCGAGCACCCGGCCCTGATCCATGAACAGCACACGGTCGGCCACTTCGCGCGCGAAGCCCATTTCATGCGTGACGCACATCATCGTCATCCCGTCGCGTGCGAGGTCTTTCATCACGAGCAACACCTCGTTCACCATTTCGGGGTCGAGCGCCGAGGTCGGCTCGTCGAACAGCATCACGGGCGGTTTCATCGCCAGCGCACGGGCAATCGCAACACGCTGCTGCTGACCGCCCGACAGCTGCCCCGGATAAGCATTGGCCTTGTGCGGCAGTCCCACACGCTCCAGCAGGCTCATCGCGAACTCCCGCGCATCCTTTTGCGGCATGCGCTTCAGACGCACAGGCGCAAGCACGCAGTTCTGCAAGACTGTCAGATGGGGAAACAGGTTGAACTGCTGGAACACGAAGCCGATGCGCGAGCGCAGCGCATTCACATCGACGCCGCGCGCATGCACATCCTGGCCGTCGACGACGATGCGTCCTTTCTGAATCGGCTCGAGCCGGTTCAGCGTGCGGATCAGCGTCGATTTGCCGGAACCGGACGGCCCGCACACCACCACGACCTCGCCTTTGCCGACGCTCTCCGTCACATCCACCAGCGCCTGATATTCGCCGAACCACTTATTGACGTTTTCGATCTCGATCATGATTCACACCTTGACGGGGGCGCGTGAGGCAAGCCGCCTTTCGAGCAGATACGCAAAGCGCGTCAGCCCGAAGCACATCACAAAGTAGCTGAACGCGAGCAGCAGATAGATCTGCGCCGATTGCGTCAGGGCCTGAGTACTGATCTGTCCGGCGACGAAGGACACTTCCGGCAGACTGATGATGTAGCCAAGCGATGTCTCCTTGATCGTCGATACGAGCTGATTCACCAGCGACGGCAGCATGTTGCGCAATGCCTGCGGCAGGATGACGAACGCCATCGACTGCATGTACGACAGGCCGAGCGAGCGCGCGCTCTCCGTTTGGCCTTTCGGCAATGCCTGAATGCCCGCTCGTACGATTTCGGCAAGATACGCGCCGTCGAACACCACGAGTGCTGTGAGCATCGTGCTGAACTGATTCGTGCGATGACCGGTCAGCGTCGGCAGGAGAAAGTACGCCCAGAAAATGACCATCAAAAGCGGCGTGCCGCGCACGCCATAAACGAGCGCGGTGGCGGGCCAGCGCAGCACGCGGAATGTACTGATGCGGCTTAGGCCGAACGCGATGCCGACGGGCAGCGCCAGAGCGAGCCCAGCGGAAGCAAGCAACAGCGTCAGCACGAGACCGCCGAGCGGCCCATGCGGATACTGGCCGACGAGGTAGTACATGCCGTAGGTCTGGAGTATGTCGATCATGGCTACATGCTCCGTACTGGATAGCGCTGCTGATACCACGCGGAAAACAGCGTGATCGCAATGGATACGGTCAGATATCCGGCCGTCGCGACGCCAAACGACTCGAAGCCCCGGAAGGACGCGCTTTCGACCTGCTGCGCCTGGTACATCAATTCGGCGACGCCGATCACCATCGCGATGCTGGAGTTCTTCCACAGGTTCAGCGTCTGGCTGACGAGCGGTGGGACCGTCACGCGCAACGATTGCGGCAAGACGACGAGCCACATTGCGTGAAGGAAACGGAAGCCGAGCGCGCGGCTGGCTTCGAGTTGTTCTTTGGGAATCGAGCGGATGCCGCTGCGAATGTCTTCCGCCATATACGCG
The DNA here is from genome assembly GCF_037126505.1 of Paraburkholderia bengalensis. Taxonomy (NCBI): domain Bacteria; kingdom Pseudomonadati; phylum Pseudomonadota; class Betaproteobacteria; order Burkholderiales; family Burkholderiaceae; genus Paraburkholderia; species Paraburkholderia bengalensis. The sequence goes on along the minus strand of NZ_JACFYJ010000005.1, from coordinate 164,665 downwards.
GACGTGTACAGGACGAGCGCGATCAACGCGCTAGCCGCTTCGTAATTCCTGTTATAGAGCCACGTCTTGATGACGAGCGGCAGCAGTTCCGGCGCGCCGAAATACCAGAACAGCATGTGCGCAAGCAACGGAACGTTTCGGATCGCTTCGACATAGGCTTGACCGATGCCGCGAATGAACGCGACGGGCGCGAGGCGTGTCAACGCGACGGCGATGGCGAGCGGAAGCGAAAACACAAAGGCAAGTACGGACAGCTTGACCGACATCAGGAAGCCGCTGACGAGCCAGTGGCCGTATTGCCCTGAGAGCAGCACCGACAGATTCAATGTAGGCATGGTGTGTTTGGCCGCCCGGCGTCGGAGCGGGCGGCGGCCATAGATAGAGTGAAGTTAGTCGATCTTGTCGGTGGCGATCTTGAACGCGCGCGGCGGGAAGTTCATCTTCGTGCCCGGACCGAACCATTTGTCGAACTCTTGCTGCGCCTGACCATCGGATTCCATGCCGAGCAGCACCTTGTTCACCTGCTCGCGGAATGCCGGCTCGTTCTTGCGGATGCCCAGCGCGATGTGTTCCGTCGAGATGTTCTGCGGCACCAGCGCGTAATCTTTCGCCGCCGGGCCGAGCTTCGCGAGATTGCCGACCAGTGTGGTTTCATCGTTCACATAGGCTACGCCCTTACCCTGCTGAAGCGCGAGCAGCGCCTGCGGGCTGGTGTCGAACGACACGACATCCGCGTTCTTGATCGTCTTTGCGATGTTGGTTTCCATCGTCGAGCCTTTGACGGTCAGCACTTTTTTGCCGTCGAGTTGCGCGAGGCTCGTGATGCCGCTGTTGCGGCTGACCATCGCCTTCTGGCCCGTGATGAAAGTCGATACCGAGAAGTCGATCTGCGCTTCTCTTTCCTTGTTGTGCGTGAGCGACGCGGCAAGCAGGTCGACGCGGCCTTGCTGCAACTCGGGAATGCGCGCGGCAACGGCCAGCTGCTTGAGCACCGGCTTCACACCGATGCTTTTGGCAACCGCGTTGCACATGTCGACGTCATAGCCGACGATCTCGCGGCTCATGGGATCTTTCATGTAGCTAAAAGGCTCGTCCGTACCCAGCACACCGCAGACGAGTTCGCCGCGCTGCTTGATGTCCGCGAGCTGATCCGCTTTTGCTGCAAGCGTCATAGCCGACAGCACGGTCAACGCGGTAACCTGCGCAATGACGTGAAGTTTATGGATGCGTTTCATGGCTCTCCTCACATGTGTTGGACAACTAATAGATTTGTCATGGGCATGGCACATCGATGCACGCGGCTTTCGCACCGGTGCGAATTGTTTCTGACGCGTGCTGGATGTACTGGGTCTGGTCGCCGCCTCGTGAATGATCACGACAGCGGAGAACAAAAACATAAGCGCCGCGGCGGCTAGCCGGACGCGCGCGAAATGGGCAAGAAGAACCGGCCCTTAAAGAACATGGTGGACATGGCGGACATGCTGGGTGCTTCGAAAATGCGGGCCAATGTATTCATAACGAGTTGGTCGACTGTGATTATCGTCTTGCGTACCGCGCCTGTTGGTCCGCTTCTTTTAATGCGGTGTGCAACTATCTTACGGAGTCCAATCAGGAATATGTTTCCAAAGAGCCCGCCGATTCTCTTCAAAAGTAGATCGTGTTTTTTGATTCTGGCGGAATCGAAGATATTTATTCCACGTTTGGGGTAATCCCCAGGGTTGCGCTGAAAGAGTTGTTGCTGGCAGAAAGTGGGGTTTTGAAGCGACGCTGAGTTGGCTCGCGGGAGCCGGCGCTTTAAAGAACTCCGGGCGGTTGTCGTTAACGGGAATGTCAAGGTAGTCTCGGACATCGGCACCACCATAAGGCGCTGACCTTGCCTCCGCGAACGACGGGACGCGCGCGCCCGCGCCCGTCCGCATGCGGATGCCGGGCGCCGCAATTGGCCTCGACGTATCAAGGCCGCAAACATTGCTGGCGGGCCATCTTCAAATGATGTTGTACGCATGTCGGAGACTTTGTTTGGCCAGTCGGATTTCACTTCCTGTCCGGGTGACGTTGTTCATCGTCGTCGTGTGCGCGCTGCTGATCGGCAGCGACGTATGGCGCAGCATCGAATCGCGGCGTGAGCAGATGGAAGAAATGTCCGTCGCGACGGCCAACCTGGCGCGCGCGATGGCGCAGCACGCCGACGACACCATCAAGCAGGCCGATACGACGCTCGTCGGCGCGGTGGAGCGCGTCGAGCACGATGGCGCCGGACCCGCCGCCGTGGAGCGGCTGCACCGGCTCTTCGTGCAGCGCGTCGCCGAATTGCCGCAACTGAACGGCCTCTACCTCTACGACCGCGATGGCAACTGGCTCGCGAATTCGCAGCCGGTGCTGGCCAGGCACTTCAATAACGCGGACCGCGAGTATTTCATCTATCACCGCACGCACGCGGATCGCGGGCCGCATGTCGGCATGCCCGTGCAAAGCCGTTCGACGGGCAAGTGGGTCATTCCCTTGTCGCGGCGCATCGATGGGCCGGACGGCCAGTTCGCGGGCGTGGCGCTCGCGACCATCGACATCGACTTCTTCTTGCACTTCTACGACAGCCTCGACATCGGCCGCTATGGCGCGGTGGCACTCGTCGCGGACAACGGCACGATGGTCGTGCGCCGTCCGTACGAAGCGCGCTTCGTCGGCAAGGACGTGCGCGACACGATGCTGTTCAGGTCGCATCTGCAGCCGGGAGGCACGGCGCGCTTCGTGTCGAAATCCGCGCAGGACGGCGTGACGCGTCTGAACAGCGTGCGCAGTCTGAGCCAATACCCGTTGTTCGTCGCCGCCGCGCTCGCGCAGGACGAAATCCTCGCACCATGGCGCTCTGATACCGCATGGCATGCCGTCGGGACGGCGGCGCTCGTGCTGATGCTCGCCGTGTTCGGCTGGCGTCTCGTGAGAAATGCGAACACGCGCACGCGCATCGAACGCAAGCTGGCCGCCAGCCTCGACACGACGCGCGCGATTCTCGACACGGCTGTCAATCCCATCATCACGCTCGACCGCTCGGGCGTGATCCTGTCGCTGAACCCGGCGGGCGAGAAGGCGTTCGGCTATGCCGAGCACGAGATCGTCGGCAAGGACGTGCGCGTACTGGTGTCGGCCACGGTCAACGAGCTGTTCACGCGCTACGCGGCGCAATTCGCCGAGCGCAACGCGAAGAGCGCGAACGGCGCGCAGGACGCGCAAGAGATCGTCAGCGAGTGCGAGCTGGCCGGCTTGCGCAAAGACGGCAGCGAGTTCCCGATCCATGTGTCGACGGGCACGATGGTGACGGGCCGCGAGCGCCGCCTCGTCTGCGTGATCACCGACATGACCGTGCAGATTCGCGAGCGCGAGGAATTGCAGGAAGCGCGCGATCAGCTGCTGCTCGCCGCCGACATCGCGGAGCTCGGCATCTGGTCGTGGGACTTTTCGAACGATGCGCTGCGCTGGAACACGCGCATGTTCGAGATTTTCGGCTACGGCTCGACACCCGCCGACGGCCTGCGCTTCGAGCATTGGCTGTCGCGCGTGCATGAAGAGGACCGCGCGAGCGCCGTCGAAAAACTCGAAGCGGCGTTCGCCGGCGAGATCCAGACGAAGCAGATTCTTTTGCCGCTGTACCGGATCGTGTTGCCGAACGGGGAAATCCGCCACATCCACACGACGCTGACGGTGAAGCACGACGCGTCGGGCAAGCCGGTCGGCATGACGGGCGTGAACATCGACGTGACGAAGCAGCGCAACATCGAGCTTCGTTTGCGCGACGCGAAGCAGCAGGCCGACGCCGCGAATGCCGCCAAGTCGGCGTTCCTCGCGAACATGAGCCATGAAATCCGCACGCCGCTGAACGCCGTGCTCGGCATGCTAGACCTCGTGCAATCGACGGGTCTCAACGACCGGCAAGGCGGCTACGTCGTCAAGGCGGAAACGGCGGCGAAATCGCTGCTCGGCCTGCTCAACGACATCCTCGACTACTCGAAGATCGACGCGGGCAAGCTGCAGCTCGACACGCATTCGTTCGAGATCGAGCCGCTGATGCAGGATCTTGGCGTGGTGCTGTCGGGCAACCAGTACGACAAGGAAGTCGAAGTGCTGTTCGACATCAGCCCCGATCTGCCGCCCGTCGTGATCGGCGACAGCCTGCGGCTGCAGCAGGTGCTCGTCAATCTGGCGGGCAATGCGCTCAAGTTCACGATCAAGGGGCAGGTGGTCGTCAGCTTCACGCTGCTGTCGCGGCTCGATTCGGGCGTGCGCGTGCGCATCGCGGTGACGGACAGCGGCATCGGCATCAGCGCGGCGCAGATCGCGCAGATTTTCGATGGCTTCAGCCAGGCCGAAGTATCGACCACGCGCCGCTTCGGCGGAACGGGCCTCGGGCTCGCGATCAGCAAGCGGCTCGTTGAGCTGATGGGCGGCAAGCTCGAAGTGGCGAGCGAACTCGGCAAGGGCAGCCGCTTCTGGTTCGACATCAACCTCGGCGTAAGCGACGAGGCGCCCGTCGACGACATCGATGCCTATCTGCCGCGTGACCGCCGGCTGCGCGTGCTCGTCGCCGACGACAACGGCATCGCCCGCGAAGTGCTGTCGCGCACGGCGCGCGCGCTCGGCTGGGAAGCCGATGTGGTGCCGGGCGGCATTTCGGCCGTCAAGCTGACGAGCGCCGCCGAGCGCGAAAACGAAGGTTACGACGTGATCCTGCTCGACTGGCGCATGCCCGATCTCGACGGCCTCGCGGCCGCGCGGCGCATTCACGCGGCGCGCGCGGGCGGCAGCACGCCCGCCATCGTGATGATCACCGCGTACGGGCAGGAAGTGCTGGCGGCGGCGCAGGACTCCGACGACATGCCGTTCGATGCGTTCGTCACGAAGCCCGTCACGCCGCGTCAGCTTGCGCAGACCGTGCAGCGCGTGCTGACGGGCGAGAAGGTCACGCAGGCCAGACAGATGGCGCGCGCGCCGGCAGGCGCGGGGCGCCTGAATGGGCTGACGTTGCTCGTCGTCGAAGACAACCCGCTGAATCGCGAAGTGGCCGAGGGCCTGTTGAGCCGCGAAGGCGCGCAGGTGGCGCTGGCCGAAAGCGGGCTGGAAGGCGTCGAGAAGGTGCTGACGGGCACGCGCGTGTTCGATGCCGTGTTGATGGACATGCAGATGCCCGATGTCGACGGTCTCGAAGCCACGCGCCTGATCCGCGCGCACGCGCGCTTCGCCGCGCTGCCGATCATCGCGATGACGGCGAACGCGACGCGCGCGGATCGCGACGCGTGCCTCGCGGCGGGCATGAACGACCATGTCGGCAAGCCGATCGACGTCACGCATCTGGTGAACGTGCTGCGCTCGCATACGCGCGCGGGCGCGCTGGCTGCGCCGGCGACCCTTGTGCGCGCCGATGCGGCTGCGGCTGACGAACTGCTCGAACGGAAGGAGTCGATCGTCGCGCGCTTTGGCGGCAGCGAGGATCTGATCCGCAAGGCGCTGGGCGTGTTCGTCGACGAGATGGAGCGGCATCTCGACGACCTGCGCGACTCGACGCAACAGGGCGGCGCGCGCTGCGCGGCATTGCTGCACGCGATCAAGGGCAGCGCGGGCACGATGGGCGCAAAGAAGTTGTCGGAAACTGCGGCGGCGCTCGAGCATCGCGTGCAGGAGGCGGGCGATGGGACAAGGGCGGCCGTGTCGTCGGCTGAGGCGGACAGCCTCGAACGGCTGCTGCTCGACAGCGTCGCGCAGTTGCGGCTCGCGTTCGGCAACCGGCAGAACGCGGCTGCCGCCGACGCCGCGCAGATGAAGGCCGACGAATATCGCGCGCAGCTTGGACGGCTGCTCGAAAGGCTGGAGTCGTCGAATCTCGAGGCGCTCGATCTTGCCGAAACGCTCGCGCCGCATGTGCCTTCCGCGCAGCAGCCCGGCTTTGACCGGCTGCTGGCCGAAATCGAAGCGCTCGACTTCGTGACGGCGGCAGCGAGCACGCGGCAAATGCTGGACCAACTGACATGCTAGAACACCTTCCCGGAGACTGGGCTCACACGTTCACGCTGCGCCCCAAGCTGCTGATCGCGGACGATCAGCCCGTCAACGTTCGCGCGCTGCACGCGCTGTTCAAGGACGATTGCGACGTCTTCATGGCGACCAACGGCGCGCAGACGCTCGATCTGTGCCGCAAGGTGATGCCCGACCTGATCCTGCTCGACGTCGTGATGGACGGCATGGATGGCCACGAAGTATGCCGCCGCCTGAAGGCCGATCCCCTTACGCACACGATTCCCATCATCTTCGTCACCGCGCAGACCGACGAGGCGGACGAAGAACATGGCCTGTCGCTCGGCGCCGTCGATTTCATCACCAAGCCGATCAAGCCGGCCATCGTGCGCGCGCGGGTGCGCGCGCATCTGTCGTTGAAGATGCAGGGCGATGTGCTGCGTTCGATCGCCCTCGTCGACGGGCTCACGGGCGTCGGCAACCGGCGCAAGTTCGAAGAGGATCTCGACACGAGCTGGCGGCACTGTCTGCGCGAGACGATGCCGCTGTCGCTGGTGATGGTCGATGTCGACTACTTCAAGCGCTACAACGACCGTTATGGGCACCAGGCGGGCGACCGCTGCCTGCAGACGGTGGCGAAGCGGCTGACGCAGATGCTGCGCCGTCCCTATGACACCGTCGGACGGTATGGCGGGGAAGAGTTCGCGTGTCTGCTGCCGAACACGCCGCTCGAAGCCGCGACGCGCATCGCGCTGGGCATGGAAGAGGGCGTGCGCGCGCTGACGCTGGAGCATCTCGACTCAGGCTGCGCGGAAACGGTGACGATTTCGGCGGGCGTCGCGACGTTGATTCCCACTGCGGAGATCAGCCCAGCCGAACTGCTCGAAGCCGCCGACCAGCAGTTGTACGAAGCCAAGCATGCGGGACGCGCGCGCGTCGCTTCGGCGCTGAAGTCGCTGACGGGCTAGCGCCGCGCATTCCTATCTAGCGGTTTGCGCATGGATCAGTACCAAGGGTGACGCTTCCAGGCTTCGCGTGCGCGTGACGCGTCGCGTGCTGAATGCAGCCGGGCACGCACAGTGCCGTGAACCCCATCTCGAAACAACGCCCGACGACCCCTTCATCACGAACGATCGCGCGGCATCGCTTGCAACGTATCGACGATCTCGCGCATCAGCGCTTTTCTGTCATCCGATGCGCGTTGCACCATGCCGACCGTGCGCAGCGTCGGCGGGCTCGAAATCGGGATCACGCGCAGCAGCGGGTCGTTCAGCCAGTTGCCGCGAATCAGCAGCGGCAGCACCGCGACGCCCACTTTCTCGCGCACCAGCGCGGCAATCGTCTCGATCGAATTCAGTTCGAGATACTCGTTGACCATCAAGCCCGCTTTCTCCAGCGCCTGCTCGACCACCTGCCCCGTGCGCACGCGCCGGTCGAAGCGCAGAAAGCCGTGCCCACGCAAGATGCGATGCGGGTCGTTATCGGCGATGTCGCGGCTCACCACCAGCACCATCGGTTCGGTGTAGAGCGTGGTCCATTTGAGCGTGTCGGGCAGCGTCTCGTCCGCGCGCGCGACCACGGCCGCGACGTCCACGTCGCCCGCTTCGACCATGCCCGCCAGTTCGTCCGAGCGCGCCGACAGCAGCCGCACGTCGAGCCGCGGATGCGTCGCCTTCAACCGCGCGACGGCGAGCGACAGCGCGCCGATCACCGACACCACCGCGCCGATCGTGACGGGCCCTTCCATCGCGTCGGTGGGCTTCGCTTCGAGGTCGGCGAGCAGGTCGAGAATCTGCTCGACCTTCGGCCAGATAGTCAGCCCGTGCTGCGTCAGCGTGATCTGCCGCCCGCGGCGGTCGAACAACTGACGGCCCAGCGCTTCCTCGAGCCCGCGCATCTGCAGGCTGACAGCCGCCTGCGTCAGCGCGACCTTGTCGGCGGCCGCCGAGAACGAGCCGGTGCGGGCAACGGCCCGGAAAGTCTTCAGCATGCGTAGCGTCGGCATTCGTTCGATCCATGAGAAAAACTTAAGCGTCGAAAAGAAAGTTTAATATTTTTTGTACGTTGGCAGCCAGATAATCGATTTCATAACGATCTGGAAGGACGAGCCACGCAATGCGGAGTAAACAGGCATGACCGCAGCAGAACGCCGGCCGGTTCTCGATGTACAAGGCTTCTCGCTGAAGTTTTCGAATGTGCCCGACGTGCCGAACGTCGTCGACGACGTGTCTTTTCTCGTCCACGCGGGCGAGACGCTGTGCGTGGTCGGCGAGTCCGGCTGCGGCAAGAGCGTGACGTCGCTCGCGCTGATGGGGCTGCTCGCCAGCCCGCCCGCACGGCGCGTCGCGGGCACGGCGCATTTCGAGGGCGTGGATCTGTTCGGGCTGTCCGAGCGCGAACTCGCCGACATTCGCGGCAACCGCATGTCGATGATCTTTCAGGAGCCGATGACCTCGCTGAATCCCGCCTACACGGTCGGCGAACAGATCGGCGAGAGCATCCGGCGGCATCGCGGCGTCAGCCGCGCAGCGGCGCGCGAAGAGGCGCTCAAGATGCTGCGGCTCGTTCATATTCCCGCGCCGGAAACGCGGCTCGATGCGTTCGCGCATCAGCTGTCGGGCGGCATGCGCCAGCGCGTGATGATCGCGATGGCGCTCGCGAACAGCCCGCGCCTGTTGATCGCCGACGAACCCACTACCGCGCTCGACGTGACCATTCAGGCGCAGGTTCTGGCGCTCGTGCGCAATCTGCAGAAAGAGACGGGCACGGCGATGCTGCTGATTACGCACGATCTCGGCGTGGTCGCTGAAGTGGCGGATCACGTCGCGGTGATGTATGCGGGCAAGATCGTCGAGTACGGCACAGTGTCCGATCTGTTCGACGATCCGCAGCATCCATACACGATCGGGCTGATGGGCGCGATTCCGTCCGTCGGCAAGCGCGAAGGGTCGCTCGCGACGATACGCGGCTCCGTGCCGACGCCCGAGCAGATGCCGCGCGGCTGCCGCTTTGCGCCGCGCTGTCCGTTTGCCGAACAGCGTTGCATCGACGCCGCGCCGCCCGAGCGACCGCTCGAAGGCGAGCATCGCGTTGCGTGCTGGCTCGCGCCCGTCGAGCAGCTCGTGAAGCCCGCGCAGCAAAAGGAGCTGACATGAGGCCCACGGACACGTCACACATCGCGTCACAGATCGCAACGCCCATCATCGAAGCGAGCGCGCTTACCAAACGCTTCGGCGGCGAGCGGCAGATGTTCACGCGCACGCCCACGGTTCATGCCATCAACGAAGTCTCGTTCGCCGTGCAGACGGGCGAGACGTTCGCAATCGTCGGCGAATCGGGCTGCGGCAAGTCGACGCTCGGGCGCATGCTGCTGCGGCTGATCGACGCGACGCAAGGGCGCGTGCTGTATCGGGGCGAGGACATCACGCATTGGCAGGGCGCGAAGCTGCGCCGCCTGCGCCGCGACATGCAGATCATCTTTCAGGACCCGTTCGCGTCGCTGAATCCGGGCATGACGGTCGGGCAGATCATCGGCGAGCCGGTTGCGTTTCACGGTCTCGCCAGCAGCGGCAGCGCGCGCCGCGAACGCGTCGCGCAACTGCTGGCCAAAGTCGGCCTGCAGCCGGCGTATGCGCAGCGCTATCCGCATGAATTTTCCGGCGGCCAGCGGCAGCGCATCGGCATCGCGCGGGCGCTGGCGGGCGAGCCGAAACTGATCGTCGGCGATGAGCCCGTGTCGGCGCTCGATGTCTCCGTGCAGGCGCAGGTGATCAACCTGCTCGAATCGCTGAAGGCGGAACTCGGTCTCACGCTGATCATGGTCGCGCACGATCTGGCCGTGATCCGTCACATGAGCGACCGCGTCGCGGTGATGTATCTCGGCGAAATCGTCGAACTGGCGCAGGTCGACGAACTGTTCGACGCGCCGCTGCATCCGTACACGCAGGCGCTGCTGCGCGCGATTCCCGCCAGCAGTCCGCACGAGCGGCGCACGAAGCCCGCGCTGCAAGGCGATCTGCCCAGCCCGACGGCGCCGCCGCCCGGCTGCCGCTTTCATACGCGTTGCCCGCACGCGAAGCCGCGCTGCGCGCAGGAGCGCCCGCTGTCCGAAACGCTGCCGGGCGGACGGCAGGTCGCGTGTCATTTCTGGCGCGACGTGCAGAACGCGGGCGGCGGCGCGCCGCTCGTCGCGAGCGTCAGCACGAAGCTCAACCAGCGCCTCGCGATGTATCGCGAGAAGCAGAATCAGACGCAGGCTGCACTGAGCGCCGAAGCGAACCGCTAACGATCACCCATGGCAACCCGAACCGCAACAAGGACACGACGCATGCGAAGAATGTTGATTGCCGCCGCGCTCGCATTGAGCGCTTCCGCCGCAATGGCGCAGACCACCATCCGCATCGGCCTGCAGGACGATATTGGCTCGCTGGACCCGGCGCGCAGCGTGCAGTTCGAGGACCGTGTCGTGTTCGCGTCGCTGTGCAATTCGCTCGTCGATGTCGCGCCGGATCTGAAAATCGTGCCGATGCTCGCCACGTCGTGGACCACGGGCGACGACGGCAAATCGCTGACGTTCAAGCTGCGCCAGGGCGTCAAGTTCCAGGACGACGAGCCGTTCAACGCCGCCGCCGTGAAGGCGAACCTCGACCGCTACCGCACGCTGCCGACCAGCAACCGCAAGAGCGAACTGTCTTCCGTCGATCATGTCGATGTGATCGACGACAGCACCGTGAAAATCGTGCTGAAGCAGCCGGATGCGGCGCTTCTGGCCACGCTGTCGGACCGCGCGGGCATGATGCTCGCGCCGAAAACGCTGAGCGACGCGGCAGGCGTCGCGTCGCATCCCGTGTGCTCGGGGCCGTACAAGTTCGTGCAGCGCGTGCAGAACGATCGCGTGGTGCTCGAGAAGTTCGCCGGTTACTGGGACGCGGACAAGTATCCCGTCCAGCGCGTCGTGTTCCAGCCGATTCCCGACAGCACCGTGCGTCTCGCGAATCTGCGCTCGGGCTCGCTGGATATGCTGGAGCGTCTCGCACCTTCCGACGTCGCCGCCGTCAAGAGCGATGCGAATTTGCAGTTCAAGCCGGTCACGGGCCTCGGTTTCTACTACGTGACGTTCAACATCAACAACGGCCCGCGCGGCAACGGTCCGCTGAAGGACAAGCGCGTGCGCCAGGCGTTCGAGCTGTCGATCGACCGCGACGCAATCGACCAGGTGATCGGCGCGGGCATCTTCACGCCTGCGAACCAGGGCATTCCGAAATCGAGCCCTTACTACAACGCGTCGCTGCCGACCACGAAGCGCGACGTCGCGAAGGCGAAGGCGCTCTTGAAGGCGGCGGGCCAGGAGCATCCGACCATCGAGTTTGCGTATCCGAACAACACGGTCGCAAGCCAGATCACGCAGATGCTGCAGGCGATGCTCAGCGAAACGGGCATCACGCTGAAGCTGCGTCCGAGCGACTACGCAACGGAATTGAACGCGGGCCACAGCGGCGACTTCGAAGCGATGTACACGGGCTGGTCGGGGCGCGTCGATCCCGACGGCAACCTGCATCAGTTCAACACCTGCGCGGGCAACCTGAACTACGCGCACTACTGCAACCAGCAGGTCGATTCGCTGCTCGACTCGGCGCGCACCAGGCAGACCCAGGCCGAGCGCAAGTCCGACTACGACGCCGCGGGCAAGATCCTCGCCGACGACGACCCCATCGTCTATATCTACGCGCAGCCGTGGCCGTTCGTGCTGTCGAAGAAAGTGCAGGGCTTCACGCCTTACGCCGACGGTCTGGTGCGCCTGCGCGGCGTGTCGATCAAGGGCTGAGCGTCATGCTGCCGATCATCGCGAATCGCCTGCTCGTGGCCGTGCCGACGCTGATTTTGGTGTCGATGCTGATTTTCGGCTTGCAGAAGCTGCTGCCGGGCGACCCGGTCCGCGCGATGGCGGGCGAGGATCAGGACCCGCAGCTGATCGCGACGCTGCGCGTCAAGTATCACCTCGATCAGCCCGTGCCGACGCAGTACGCGCTGTGGATGCGCGATGTCGCGCACGGCGATCTCGGTTCGTCTTTGCGCACTGATGTGCCCGTGCGCGCGCTGATCGCGCAGAAGCTGCCCGTCACGATCCAGCTCGCGGTGATGGCGATGATTCTCGCCATCGGCATCGGCATTCCGGCGGGCGTGATTTCGGCGGCGAGCCGGGGCGGACCGCTCGACTACGCGGCGAACATCTTCGCGCTGTCGGGCATGTCCATACCGAATTTCTGGCTCGGCATCATGCTGATTTTCATCGTGTCGGTGCGCTGGCATCTGTTGCCGTCGTCGGGTTATGTGTCGCCGGGCGAGGACTTCTGGCTCAGCATCAAGACGATGCTGATGCCCGCGTTCGTGCTGGGCGCCGCGCTCGGCGCGCAGCTGATGCGCCATACGCGCAGCGCGATGCTCGGTGTCTTGCGCACCGACTACATCCGCACGGCGCGCGCGAAAGGGCTGCTGCGCGGCGCCGTGGTCGTCAAGCACGCGTTCCGCAATGCGCTGATTCCCATCGTCACCGTGCTCGCGCTGCTGTTCGGCGAGCTGCTCGCGGGCGCCGTGCTGACGGAACAGGTGTTCACGATTCCAGGCTTCGGCAAGCTCGTCGTTGATGCCGTGTTCAATCGCGATTACCCCGTCGTGCAGGGCGTCGTGCTCGTCACGGCGGTCGCGTTCATCGTCGTGAACCTGTGCGCGGATGTGCTCTATATCCTGCTCAATCCCCGACTGAGGCGCAGTTGATGGCTACTTCAATCGATGCCCGATCCACGTCGGCGGCCGCCGCGTTGCCGCGTCGCAAACGCCGCGGGCTCACGCGCTTCATGCGCAATCGCGCGGCTGTGTTCGGCGCGTTTCTGGTGGCGCTCATCGTGGTCATGGCCTTGTTCGCGCCGTGGCTCACGCACTACGACCCCGTGCAGGCGAGCTTCATGACCGTGCGCCAGGCGCCGTCGGCGGCGCACTGGTTCGGCACCGACGAACTCGGCCGCGACGTGCTGAGCCGACTCTTGTACGGCGCGCGTGCGTCGTTGCTGGCGGGCGTCGTGTCGGTCGGCATTGCGGTCGTGCTCGGTGTGCCGCTGGGTTTGATCGCCGGTTATTTCGGCAGGTTCGTCGACGGCGTGATCTCGCGCGTCGCCGATGCGCTGCTGTCGATCCCGTTCCTGATTCTCGCGATCGCATTGAGCGCATTTCTCGGCCCGAGCCTGACGAACGCGATGGCCGCGATCGGCATTTCGGCGATGCCGCGCTTCATCCGCCTCACGCGCGGCCAGGCCATCAGCGTGAAGGCCGAAGAATATGTGGAAGGCGCGCGCGCGATCGGCCTCGATCACGCGCGGATCATTCTGCGCTACATTCTGCCGAACGTGCTGCCGCCCATCATCGTGCAGGCGAGCCTGACGGTGGCGAGCGCGATCATCGCCGAAGCGAGCCTGTCGTTTCTCGGGCTCGGACAATTGCCGCCCGCGCCGTCGTGGGGCTCGATGCTCAACACGGCAAAAGACTTCGTGAGCCAGGCGCCGTGGATGTCGATCTTTCCCGGCATTGCGATCTTCCTGGCCGTGCTCGGCTTCAACCTGCTCGGCGACGGCCTGCGCGACGCGCTCGATCCGCGCGAATCGTGATGTTTTTTGCGCGCCACGGCTTTCGATGGCGCGCGGCCGTACCAGCAAAACCACCAGAGTGACAACATGACAAGCTTCAACTGGCAGAACCCTTATCCGACGCTGCGCATGCCCGTGTTCGCGCGCAACATCGTGTCGACGTCGCAGCCGCTCGCCGCGCAGGCCGGCTTGCGCATGCTGTGGAAAGGCGGCAATGCGATCGATGCGGCCATCGCGGCGGCGGCGGCCATCACTGTCGTCGAGCCGGTGTCGAACGGACTCGGCAGCGACGCGTTCGCGCTCGTGTGGGACGGCAACAGGCTGCACGGGTTGAACGCATCGGGCGTCGCGCCCGCTGCGTGGAACGTCGATTACTTCAGGCGCAAATACGGCGAAAACAACGGCCTCGCCGTGCAGCCCGTGCGCGGCTGGGACACGGTGACGGTGCCCGGCGCCATTGCGGGCTGGGAAGCGCTGCATCGCAAGTTCGGCTCGCTGCCGTTCGCCGATCTGATGGAGCCTGCCATCGAGATCGCCGAGCGCGGCCATGCCGTGGCGAGCGTCGTCGCGCGCAAGTGGGCGGCCGCCGTGCCCGAACTGAAGAACCAGCCGGGCTACGCCGATACGTTCATGCCGCGCGGCCGCGCGCCCGAAGTCAGCGAACTGGTGAAGATGCCGGGCCACGCAAAGACCTTGCGCATGCTCGCCGAACTCGGCCCGCGCGCCTACTACGAAGGCGAAATCGCGGAACGCATTGCGGCGTTTGCGCGCGAATGCGGCGCGGCCATGACGCTCGACGATCTGCGCAACTATCAGCCCGATTGGGTCGAGCCGATCGGCAAGAACTATCGCGGCTACACGGTGCACGAGATTCCGCCGAACGGGCAGGGCATTGCCGCGCTGATCGCGCTCGGCATTCTCGAACAGTTCGACGTGGCCGCGCTGAAGGTCGACGGCATCGAATCGCAGCATCTGCAGATCGAGGCGATGAAGCTCGCGTTCGCGGATGTGTACCGCTACGTCGCCGATCCGCGCTCGATGGAAGTGACGCCTGAGCAAATGCTCGACGACGCCTATCTGAAATCGCGCGCGAAGCTGATCGATCCGAAGCGTGCGACGCAGTTCGGCTTCGGCATGCCGAAGGCGGGCGGTACGATTTACCTGTCGGCGGCCGACGAGCGCGGCATGATGGTCAGCTTCATCCAGTCGAACTACATGGGCTTCGGTTCGGGCTGCGTCGTGCCGGAGATGGGCATTTCGCTGCAGAACCGCGGCTGCGGTTTCTCGATGGACCCGAAGTCGCCGAACGTGGTGGAGGGCGGCAAGCGGCCGTTCCACACGATCATCCCGGCGTTCCTCACGCAGCAGGTGGACGGCAAGCAGGAAGCGGTGATGAGCTTCGGCGTGATGGGCGGCGACATGCAGCCGCAAGGGCATCTGCAAACGGTGGTGCGCATGCTCGACTACGGCCAGCAGCCGCAGGCGGCATGCGATGCGCCGCGCTGGAAGGTCAACCGCGATTTCTCGATCGATATCGAATCGACGCTCGATCCGCAAACCTCGCGCGCGCTCGAAGGCCTGGGCCACACGATCAAGTCGATCGATGATCCATATATGGATTTCGGTTCGGGCCAGTTCATCTGGAAGCTCGACCGCAACGAGCCCGAGCGCGGCTATGTCGCTGCAAGCGACAGCCGTCGCGACGGGCTGGCTGCGGGCTTCTGAGCGGCGCGTCGGGGCAGAGTGCATCGGCGCGTGGCGTCGCGCGCCGGCCCTTTCTGCGGCAAACCGCGAAGGCGTCGGCCGACGCCTTCGCCACTTTCATTCGGGAATATTGCCCTCGTCGTTCTTGCGCTCGACGCGCCGCGCCGCCTTTTCGACCGCGAGCCAGTACTCGCGCATCGCGCCGATCCGCTTCTGGTCCGCGTGCACGGCAGCCATCGCGTTACGCACGCGCGCCTTCAGGACGGTGGGCTGCGCGTACTTCAGCACGCTGTCGGCGAGTCCGAGCAGCAGCGCCTGTTCGTAACGGGCGGCGTCGCCCGCGACGCCATTCGCGAGCAGCAGGATGGGCACGCCTTCGATCCGCGGCTCCTTTCTCAGGGCCGCGCACAATTCCAGTCCCGTCGTGTCGGGCAGCGTCGCGCTGACGAGGATCACCGTCGGCAGACTGTGCAGCGCGCGTTCGAGACCCTGTGCGCCCGTGGCGGCGGACGTGCAGCGGCCCAGGTCGTGCAGCAGATCCTGCAGGCTGCTCAAGCGGCCCGCATCGCTTTCGACGATCAGAATGTTGTCGGGCAAGGCGCCAAGTGTGGGCGGCAGGTACGAGCCGGAGCGAAAGCGCTCCGATTGCGTGAGAATCTTGAGCCGCTTGCGTAATTGCGTTTCGACGCGCGCGCGCAGTTGCGTGGCATTCAGCGGCTTTGTGACGTAATCCGATGCGCCGAGGCGGAACGCGTCGATCTCCAGCGCGGGCGCATCGTGGCTCGTGACGAAGATGACGGGGATTTTCGCGAGTTCGGCGTCGGCCTTCAGAATTTCGCAGAAGTCGAAACCTGTCATGCCGGGCATGCTCGCGTCGAGCAGGATCAGGTCCGGCGTGGACTGCCGCGCGAGCAGCAACCCCATTTCTCCCGACAGCGCGAAGCGCCGTTCCCCGTAATCGGAAAGCATATCGCTCATGATGCGCACGGTCGCGACGTCGTCGTCGACGATCAGGAGCTTGAACTTGTACGCTGACATGTGGTGTGTGTAGCGCCTCGGAGTGGAATGCTCAATGCGGCGTTTCGCGGACGCCGCTTGCGATGGGTGACCTGCCGTCCCTGAACGAACACAAGATTAGGCGGAGATTTGCCGATCCGACAATAGCGATTTCCCGATATCCGTTGCGAATGAACGTGCGTTCAATCCTCTCACGACGTGATATGACGCGCGTACGTCCGAAGTGTTCGGCTTTTCGCGGCGATCACTTTCTCATTTTCGGCACGTGTGTTCAAAATGGATTCGGATCAAGCGGGCGCGGCGCTGGCGCCGATGCGCGCGGTGTTTTCCGTTTGCATACGATGCGCAAATTGCGCAGCCGGACTCCATGCTTGCGCGAACTTGTCTAGAATCGCACGGGCGTCGTTGGCTGCGAAGGTCGGACATTCGCGCCGCGGCGCTGCGTTTTTATGCGCGGCACGCATGGATGCCGCCCGACCTTGCCTGAAAGGACCGCTGCCGTGTGGCATTTCCCCACTGCTGTTCCGCCTTCGCTCGGCCCGTGGGCCGTGTTTCTGAGCGTGCTGCTCACGCAGCTCGGCGTGCCCGTGCCCGCCGCGCCGATGTTGATGCTGGCCGGGACGATGGCGGCGATGGGCCAGGTGTCGTATGCGAGTGTGTTCTGCGCGGCCGTCGTCGCGACGCTGCTGGCCGATTCTCTATGGTTCTTCGTCGGGCGCGTGCGCGGCCGGCGGCTGCTGAACGGGCTCGTGCGCTTTTCGCTGTCGCTCGATACATCGCTGCGCGTGGCGCGCGGCGTGTTCGAACGGCACGGCGCGCCGATCCTGATGCTCGCCAAGTTCATCCCGGGCCTCGGGCTCATTTCGGCGCCGCTGCTCGGCACGACGGCGATCGCGCCGGGCGTGTTCCTGCTGTGGGACGCTGTTGGCGCGTCGCTATGGGCGGGCGTGTATCTGGTCGGCGGCGCCGCCTTGCATGACCAGATCGTGCAGGCGATGCTGCTGGTGCGGCACAACGGCGGCACGATTTTCGATGCGTTCGCCGCGATCGGCGTGACGATGCTGCTGTATCGCTGGGTGCGACGCATCCAGTTCCGGCGCGCGCTCGCGGAGCGGCGCATCAGCCCGGAACAGCTCGACGCGATGATGCGTTCCGACGCACCGCCGCTGATCTTCGATGCGAGACCTCGCAGCGTGCGCGAACAGGAGGCGTACCGGATCGCGGGCGCGTACCCGCTGGATCTCGATTCCCCCGGCCAACTGGAACCCGCCGTGCTCGCGCATCCCATCGTCGTATATTGCGTGTGCCCGAACGAAGCGACGGCGCGGCGCATCATCGAGCAGCTGCATCGCAAGGGCATTCACCATGCGCGCGCGCTGAAGGGCGGACTCGACGCGTGGGAAAAGCGCGGCTATCCCACGGAGCCGCTGCCCGCCGATTTCTCCACGTCGCTGCAACGCCTGGCCGTGGCCGTGCCGGAAGAAGAGTACACGGTCCGCGCGACCGTGGCGGGCTGAACGCGGGCGAGTCGCCGCGCCTCGATTCCTGCGTCCTCCCAGGCGCTTTTTCCGCTGCCGCTAAAACGCCGGAAACCCTTGCCGCACAACGGTCGGCGCGTGTGCGCCGCCTCGTGACACAGGTTGAAATAACTTCCGCATAGCCTGTAACGGCTGTCATCTCTACAGTGCACACATCGGATGCGATGCACTGATCGAACTCCACCGCAGACGATACCTCCGCCACCAACCGTTATGGCATCGTCATGGAATACGTCACCAAACTTGTTTTCGGCTTCACGGGCTTCGTCGTCGCGATATCGCTGATCGAAGCAGTCGTACTCAGCCGCAGGAAAAGCGCGACCACACCCTTCGCATGGCACGAGGTGTGGATTTCCCTCCTCGACCTCGCTGTGCGCAGACTGATGTCGCTGCTGCCGCTCTCGCTCGCGACACCGTTGTTCAGCTTCGCCTACGAGCATCGCCTGTTCACTGTCGATATCAATAGCGCGCTCATGGTGTTCGCGCTCTTCATCGGCCAGGAGTTCTGCTACTACTGGTATCACCGCGCCTCGCATCGCATGCGCTTTTTCTGGGCCACGCACGCCGTGCATCATTCGCCGAACCAGTTGACGCTGTCGACGTCATACCGTCTCGGCTTGACGGGCAAGCTGTCGGGCGCAACGCTGTTCTTCGCGCCGCTGGTCTGGCTCGGCGTGAAGCCAGAAGTCGTGATGCTGACGCTGTTCCTGAACCTGATGTACCAGTTCTGGCTGCATACCACATGGATTCCGAAGCTCGGCTGGTTTGAGTACGTGTTCAACACGCCGTCCGCTCACCGCGTGCATCACGCATCGAACGTCGACTATCTCGATGCGAACTACGGCGGCGTGCTGATCGTGTTCGACCGCCTGTTCGGCACGTACGTCGAAGAGCGCGAAGACGAACCCTGTGTGTACGGTTTCGTTACGCCGACCACGTCGCGCAATCCGTTCGTCATCGAGTTCGAACACTGGGCCACGCTGATTCGCGACGTCGTCAAGGCGAAGAACCCGTGGATCGCGCTCAACCACATCATCCAGCCGCCGGGCTGGCTGCCCGACGGCGGCGGCGAAACGACGGAAGAACTGCGCCGCAAGAACAAGGCCGTGGTGCAGAGCGCTTGCGAGACCGTCAACGGTTGATGTGTCACCAAGACGCAAGCCTGGATAATGGAAGGACCAGGCGGGGCGCGCAGACGGATGCGCGCCCCGTTTCTATTGGCACTCTGCTTGCTCAATCGCCGCAAATATCCATTGCGAATCGCGGCGTCTTTCAGAACGAGTCACGCTGATTCAGGTTGTATGGCACGCCAGCACGCCGCAGGCCAATGGAGTAGTCTATCGACCTGGCAGCCGCGCGCATGCGGCTCGCGAGCACGAAGCAACATCATCCAACCCGATCTCATCGATGAGGCCACTATGGAATATCGTCACCTGGGCGCGTCAGGATTCAAGGTTCCCGTACTGAGCTTCGGCACGGGAACGTTCGGCGGTAAAGGCGAATTCTTTCAGGCGTGGGGCGGGGCGGATGTCGCGCAGGCTCGCAAGCTCGTCGATATCTGTCTCGACGCAGGTGTGACGTTGTTCGACAGCGCCGACATCTATTCGAGCGGCGCATCGGAATCGATTCTCGGCGAGGCGCTCAAGGGTCGTCGCGACAAGGCCATCATCTCGACGAAGGCCACGTTCCGCTTCGACGAAAACGATCCCAATGCCGTCGGCTCATCGCGCTTTCATTTGATCAAGGCCGTCGATGCCGCCCTCGCTCGCCTGCAAACCGACTACATCGATCTGTTCCAGCTGCACGGCTTCGATGCCAAAACGCCCGTCGAAGAAACGTTGTCGACGCTGAACGATCTCGTGCGCGCGGGCAAGATCCGCTATACAGGCGTGTCGAATTTTTCCGGCTGGCATCTGCAGAAGTCGCTCGATGTCGCGGACCGTTACGGCTATCCGCGTTATGTCGCGAACCAGACCTATTACTCGCTGATCGGACGCGACTACGAATGGGAACTGATGCCGCTCGGCATCGATCAGGGCGTGGGCGCCGTCGTGTGGAGCCCGCTCGGTTGGGGCCGTCTGACGGGAAAGATTCGCCGCGGCCAGCCGCTGCCCGATCAGAGCCGTCTGCACAAGACGGCCGACATGGGGCCGCCCGTTCCCGACGAGTACCTGTATCGCGTGGTCGATGCGCTGGATGCCATCGCGGAAGAAACGGGCAAGACCATTGCGCAGATCGCGCTGAACTGGCTGCTGCAGCGGCCAACCGTGTCGACGGTGCTGATCGGCGCGCGCGATGAAACGCAGCTGCGCCAGAATCTGGGCGCCGTCGGCTGGAATCTTACGCAGGAACAGGTGGCGAAGCTCGACGAAGCGAGCAAGCTGAGGCCGGCTTATCCGTACTGGCATCAGGAAGGTTTCGCGGAGCGTAATCCGTTCCCCGTATAAGCAGCCGGTCCGCTGCTTGCGATGAAGTGAAGCAGGCCGGCGCGTCCGTGCGCAACGGGCAGCGCGACCGGCCCATCGATTTTTTTTTGCGGCAACATGTGAGGACGCGCTCGAACGGCACGAAGCGGCCGCGAGCGTCGTGCATCGAATGGTCATGAGCGAGGCCAGATATGCCGACAGTGCTGCTTGTAGACGACGACGCTGGAACGCTGGACGCATGGCAGACGGTCTGCGAGGCGCACGGCTATCAGACGTGTCTCGCGCAAGACGGACGCGCCGCACTCGATCTTCTGCACAAGCGTGAAGTGGACATCGTGGTCGCGGATTGGCGCATGCCCGTCATGTCGGGCAGCGTGCTGTGCTATCACGTGCGCAACGAGCCGAGTCTCGCGGATATCGTGTTCATCCTCGTGTCGGGCGAGCCGAGCCCACCCGCTTTCGTCTATTACGACGGCTTTCTGCGCAAGCCGCTCGACCCGTCCGATCTTCTGTCGGCAATGGACCGGCTGCTGCAGGAGCGCGCCGCCGACGGCCGCCGCCGGCGCAACATTCCCGCCATGCCGAAGAGTCAATAAACGTTCTCCTGATGTCGGCAAAAAAGAAGAGCATCTTTATCTGACTGAAAGCCGGGTCTCGCAGGTCGCGCTTCGTTCGCATCGTTTTTTGCGCACTGTCTCACTTCGACGCCGGATATTTTTGTCACGCCTATGATGGAAGCGCTGCGTTGAGCTGGCGCGTTGGTGGTTGCCAAACCGTTGTCCATTCTCTATGATCGCGCGCCCAAAATCGCAGACTCGTTGTCATGCGATCCGACTCGGCACAGCACCATCACGGAGCCTATACAACATGAAGAAATCACTACTTGCCCTCGCGACCCTCGGCGTTTTTACTGCATCCGCGCACGCGCAAAGCAGCGTGACACTGTATGGCCTGATCGATACGGGTCTCGTCTATACCAACAATCAGCAGGGCCACAGCAACTGGCAAATGCTCAGCAGCGCGACGCAGAATACCGTGTTCGGCCTCAAGGGCTCGGAAGATCTGGGCGGCGGCCTGCATGCGGTGTTCAAGCTCGAACAAGGCTTTCTGCTGAATAACGGCGCGCAGGCGTTCTCCGGCGATGCCTTCGGTTCGCAGGTGTGGGTCGGTCTGCAAAGCGATCCCTATGGCACGCTGACGTTCGGCCGCCAGTTCGACGTGATGAACGACCTCGTCGGCCCGCTGACAGCGGAATTCAACACGTGGGGTGGCAGCATGGCCGCGCATCCGTTCGAGAACGACAACCTCGCTGCGAACTCCGTCGTCGTCAACAACACGGTCAAGTACACGAGCCCCGTCTATCGCGGCATCACGTTCGCGACGATGTATGCGTTCAGCAACAAGGCAGGCGACTTTTCGAACAACCGCTCGTATGGCTTCGGCCTGTCGTACGCGATGGGCCCCGTCAATCTCGCGGCCGGCTATCTGCAGTTCAACAACGCGGGCAACGAAGGCGGCGCGATCACCGCATCCGATACGAGCGCGAACTTCATCGCGGAACGACAGCGCATCTGGTCGCTCGGCGGCAACTATACGTACGGCCCCGCGACGGTTGGTCTCGTCTGGAGTCACACGCAGCTCGACAACGTGGCAGGCGTGTTCTCGTTCGGCACGGGCAGCTATCTCGGCGCGAACGACTCGTCCGCGGGCACGTTGAATGGCTCGCTGCGCCTCGACAACTACGAAGTGAACGCGAAGTACGCGCTCACGCCCGCCTTGAGCGTGTCGGGTGCGTACACGTACACGCATGGCGCGTACAACGGCTCGTCGCCGGGATGGAACACGGCGATGCTGCAAACGGATTACGCCGTCAGCAAGCGCACGGATTTCTACCTCGAAGGCGTCTATCAAAACGTGCATGGCGCGCCGGCGGGCACGGTGCTCTCGCACGCGATGATCAACACGCTGTCGCCTTCGTCGACGGATACGCAGGTTGCCGTGACGGTGGGCCTGCGGCACGCGTTCTGATGCCACGCGCCCGTTCGCGCCACGCATAGCGACGCTGCGCCTGGCGCGAGGCGGGCGCCTGCGCCGTCATGTGCGGCGCTTTCTCATATCTGCCCCATACTCCATCGCTGTCGCGCATCCGTGGCAAACTTTGGTTTTGCCACCTTGCGCGCCGTCACGCTTGCGCGGCGGCCCCACGACACGAACCGTTCATGGACGACGTATCCGCCTTCGACCCGCTACGCCCACGCCTGCAGAAGATCGCCTACCGGATGCTCGGCTCCGTCGCCGAAGCCGAAGACATCGTGCAGGACGTCTGGCTGCGCTGGCACGGCGCCGACCGTCAGGACATCGACAACGCGGAAGCGTGGCTCGTTTCCGTGACGACGCGCATGTCCATCGACCGCTTGCGCGCCGCGAAGGTCCAGCGCGAGCACTACACGGGTATCTGGCTGCCGGAGCCGCTGATGACCGATTCGCCCGCCACCCCCGAAGAGATGAAGGAGCGCGCCGACGATGTCTCCGTCGCGTTTCTGCTGCTGCTCGAACGGCTGTCGCCTGAAGCGCGGGCGGCGTTCCTGCTGCGTGAAGTGTTCGACGCGGACTATGACGAAGTCGCCGGTGCAATCGGCAAGACGGAAGCCGCGTGCCGTCAGCTGGTGAGCCGCGCGAAGGCGCAACTGCGCGATGAACGTCCACGCTACGCAGTGCCGCGCGAGAAGCATCAGCAGCTGCTGCAGACCTTCGCACAGGCACTCGAACGCGGCGATTTTCCCGCCATCAACGCGTTCCTCGCGCAAGATGCCATCCTCATCGGCGATGGCGGCGGCAAGGTACAGAGTTTCCCGAAACCGATGGAGGGCGGCCGGCGCATCGCGCAGCTGTTCTACGCCGCCGCGCTGCGCTACAAGAGCGGGTTGCGCGTGAAGCTCGTGATGCTCAACGGCGAGGCCGCGTTGCTGCGCTATTTCGAAGGCGAGCTGGAGTCGGCGCAAACATTTGAAACGGACGGCGAGCGCATCGTCGCCATTCACGTACAGCGCAATCCCGACAAGCTCGCGCGTATCGCCGCCGCTTATCCCCACCCCTGAGCGCTGCGTCGTCATTTCTTCTGGTTGCCGATTGGTGTCCGGTGGGCAACACCGTGAGCCCGTCGGCGCGTCTACCGCGCTGCGAACCGCGAACCTAACATGACTGCATGCGGTTCACGACCGCTCGCGGCGCCGCCGCATCCGTCATCGCGGACGCCGCCGTCACCGACACCAGGAGAACGTTCATGACCCAGCGCGTCAACTACTTTCAGCAGTCGCCGGAACTGTCCAAAAAATTCATCGAGTTCAGCAATCTGCTGAAGGATTCCGCGATTGAAGCGGGAGTGCTCGACCTCGTCAACATCCGTGCATCGCAGATCAACGGCTGCACCTTTTGCCTCGACATGCACGTGAAGGAAGCACGCATTCACGGCGAGCGCGAGCTGCGCCTGCATCATGTCGCAGCCTGGCGCGAATCGACGCTGTTTTCGCCGCGCGAACGCGCCGCGCTCGCATGGACGGAAGTCCTGACGACGCTGCCCGAACACGGCGTGCCCGACGAAATCTATGAGCGCGTGCGCGGCCAGTACTCGGAGAAGGAAGTGTCCGATCTCACCTTCCTGGTGATGGCGATCAATGCCTGGAACCGCGCGAACGTCGCGTTCAGGCCCGTGCCGGGTTCCTTCGACAAGGCATTCGGCCTCGACAAGGCGAACCTCGCCTGAGCCCGATACGGTTGTTCTTTTTTACCCTGCGGCCCGCTTGCGGGCCGTCCCCATTGAAGGAGCACACAATGTTCCGCTCGAAGAAAAGCCTGGCGGCCGCGCTCGCGATCACGGGCGCGTTGACGGGCAAGGCATATGCCGAGGCCCCGGACGCGATCGTTACGCCCGTCATGACGAAGGCGCTTGCCGATTACCCCGGCAAGGAAGCGATGATGATCACGGTTGTGTATCCGCCCGGCTCGCAGGACCCGGTGCATCGGCATCATGCCCACGGCTTCATCTACGTGCTGGAGGGCTCGATCGTGATGGCGGTGAAGGGCGGCAAGGAAGTCACGCTGACGCCCGGCCAGGCCTTCTATGAAGGCCCCGACGACGTTCACACGGTCGGTCGCAACGCGAGCCAGACGAAACCCGCGAAATTCCTCGTGCTGCTGCTGAAGGACAAGGGCTCGCCCGTGCTGGTGCCCGAGAAGTAGGCGTGCGCCTGACGCGGCGTCGGCGCGGGTGCGCCGGAAAAAATCCGACGGACGGCGTCACAGACGGGAGCGCTCGAACGTCTAGTCTGTAAACGGACTCCACTTCTTTGGGCTTCCATGTCAGACTTCGCACCGCGCCGCTTCCGGTCCGGCGCCGACGACCCGATTGCAAGCACGTTTGCAACCAGTTTCGCCGGTGTCGTCGCGTTTCTTGCCGTTGCCAATGAGGGCAGCTTTGCCAGAGCGGGCGACCGTCTCGGCATAGGACGCTCGTCGGTGAGCCGCAACGTGCAGAAGCTCGAGGCCCAGCTCGACACTCGCCTCTTTCTGCGCACGACCCGCAGCACGTCGCTCACGCGCGAAGGCGAACTGTTCTATGAGAACTGCCAGGCGGGCGTCGAGCGCATCGTGCAGGCACTCGAAGAAATGCGCGAACTGCGCAATGGTCCGCCGCGAGGGCAGCTGCGCATCCATTCGACGCCGGGCTTCGGACGCAGGATCGTCGCGCCGCTGCTGCGCGGCTTTCGGGCGAGCTATCCCGACATCTCGCTCGAACTGCTGCTCAACGACCGTCCCGCCGACTTCACGGCCGAGCGTATCGACGTGTCGTTTCGCGACGGTCGCATGGAGGACAGCGAGATCGTCGCGCGTCAGTTGATCCCGATGCAGATGATCGTGTGCGCATCGCCTGCGTATGCGCGCACGCACGGCTTGCCGCGTGAGGTCGACGAACTGCCCGCGCACCAGTGCATCAACTTCCGGACTGCATCGGGCCGCGTGAAGGAATGGGAGTTCAAGATCGGCGGCGTGCCGCAACGCCGCCAGCCCGCCGCGACACATACGTTCAACGATGCGGAGCTGATCCTGCAAGCCGTGCTCGACGGGCAAGGCCTCGCGCAACTGCCGGGCTATCAGGTGTGCGACCTGCTCGGCGACGGACGCCTCGTCAGCTGTCTCGCGCAGCATGCGCCCGACGACAGCGGTCACTACATCTGCTATCTGAGCCGCAAGCACTTGCCTGCGCGCATCCGTGTATTCGTCGATTACATGACCGAGCACACGCGCGCACTCGACCTGGACTGTTTCACGCCGATGACCGCGCTGGCCGAGTGCGCGTAGCGGCGCGATGTCCTGGCGCGTGAACGCGCGCCAGCGGGTCTCGCGCCGCGCTAACCCGTCACGCGCGCATCCGCCAGCAGCCGGTGAATCTGCGCGACGACGGCCGCGCCTTCGCCGACCGCCGACGCCACGCGTTTGGTCGAGCCCGAGCGCACGTCGCCGATCGCAAACACGCCGGACACGCTGGTTTGCAGCGACATCGGCTGCAGGCCCAGACCGGGAATATCGGCGCCCGTCAGCACGAAGCCCTTGTCGTCGAGCGATACGCCGCACGTCTTCAGCCAGCCCGTATTCGGCTCCGCGCCGATGAACACGAACAGGTGATGCGCGGTCATGGTGCCTTCGATGCCGCCCGCGCCGCGAAAGCTCACGCGTTCGAGCCGCGCGTCGCCTTCGAGCGCGGTCAGCTCGAAGCGCGCATGGAGCGTGACGTTCGGCAGCGACATGATGCGCTCGACCAGATAGTGCGACATGCTGTGCTCGAGGCTCGCGCCGCGAATGAACATATGCACGTGCTCCGCGTGCGACGCGAGATAGACGACCGCCTGTCCCGCGGAATTGCCGCCGCCGACCAGCAGCACGGGTTCCTTGCGGCACAGCCTTGCTTCGATCGGCGTCGCCCAGTAGTACACGCCGGAACCTTCGAAGCGCGCGAGCCCGTCGATATCGGGGCGCCGATACTCCGCGCCGCTCGCGATCACCACGCTGCGCGCCGTGATGCGCCGTCCGTCCGTCAGTTCGACGACGGGCGGCTGTTTGTCGCAATAGAGCGCCTTGACCTCGCACGGAATGCCGATGTGCGCGCCGAACTTCTGCGCCTGCACGAACGCGCGGCCCGCGAGCGCCTGCCCCGTGATGCCCGTCGGAAAGCCCAGATAGTTCTCGATGCGCGAGCTCATGCCCGCCTGGCCGCCCGGCGCGCGGCAATCGAGCGCCGCGACCGACAGCCCCTCGGAGGCCGCATAGACGGCCGTGGCGAGGCCCGCCGGACCGGCGCCGACGATAGCGACATCGTAGACATGCGCGGGATCGAACTCGGGTATCAGACCGAGACACGACGCGAGCTGCCCTTCGTCCGGATTGCGCAGCACCGTGCCGTCAGGACACAGCACAAGCGGGAAGTCGTCGGGTTGCGGCGTCAGACGTTCGAGCAGCGCGATGGCTTCGGCGTCCTGGTTCGCGTCGAGCGTCAGGCTCGGGAACGCGTTGCGGCGCAGAAAATTCTGCAGCGCGACCAGCCTTCCATTGCCGGACGGACCGACGAGCACCACGCCGTGGCCGCGCTCGATCACGAGCACGCGCCGCAGGATCAGCGCGCGCATGATCTTCTCGCCGAGATCGGCCTCGCTGATCATCATCGCGCTCAGTTCCTCGGGACGCAGCAACATCGCCTCGACGTCTTCGGTCACATGCGCGTCGACGACGGCCGGCTTGTTCGACAGTTGCGTGACGTCCGACGTGAATTCGCCGCGCCGCGTGTACGTGTGAATGACGCGCGCGTGACCGAGGCCATCGCGGCCGACGATGCGCACCTTGCCCGACAGCAGCACGAACACGCCAGGGCACAGGCTGCCCGCGCGATACAGAAGCTCGCCCTTCGCATACCGCGACGCGTGACCGAACCGCCTGATCCGCTCGATCTCCGCTTCCGCGAGGACGGGAAACATCTGCTGATGACGCGGATGGTCGCGCACGCTCGGGTCTTCGAGGAGAGCATCGTCGGCGCCCCAGGGAGCGTCCGTCGCCTGCGGGCGGCTGGGCGTTTCGTCTGACGGCGTCGGCTCGTTGCTCATCGCGGATTCTCCTGCGTGGATGCATACGCAAGGGACAGCGTAATCGCGGCGAAAAATTCCTGCATGCGTGCGTTCGCGCCCTTCATCAGCGCGTATGCAGCCGGTGCTTAACTATCGAAAGTATTCGCGCTATTAAATCGTATGCGATTGACATGACATGCGCTTTCGTACAATATGCATCGCATGCGATTGAATCGCATACATAGGAAAACCCGATATCCAACATCCAGGAGTTCAGCATGACCAGAATCGACACCGTTCTCTTCACCGGCAAGACCCACACGACGGCAAGCAGCGGCGCAGGCGAGGCGCGCGGGCATGAAGGGCGTCTCGACATCAGCCTGTCCTCGCCCGGACAGGCGTCGCACCGGTTCGAGGCCGCCCAGCCCCATCCCACCGCGGAGCAACTGTTCGCGGGCGCGTGGTCGGCGTGTCTGTTCACGGCGATCGGGCTCGCGGCCCAGGCGCAGAAGGTCACGTTGCCGCCCGATCTCGCGCTCGACATCGAGATCGATCCGGGCATGACGAACAAGGCCTACTTTCTCGGCGCGCGCATCGACGTGAGCATGCCGGGTGTGGCGCGCGACATCGCCGAAGCAGTGGTGCACGCAGCGGACGACATGTGTCCGTATTCGAAGGCCACGCGCGGCAACATCGACGTGGCGATCAACGTGATCTGATCGCCTAAGCAGCGGCATGGCCCGGCGCGAGCGCGTCTGCCATGCCGCCGCCATGCGACTTCCATCGCGATCGAAGGGGCGCGCTAGAATAAAAATCCGCGCCTTTTGATCAACGGCAGATGGCCATGAACTTCCGCATCGCTCGCATCGTTCGGCCGACGCTGTCAGTCGCATGTGCCGCAGCCCTCAGTTCGTGCGGCGGGAGCGTGTGTATCGGTTTCAACGGTTGCACCGGACCGGTCGCGGCGCCCAGCCTCGCGCTTTCGGGCACCGCTGCGACGGGCAGGGCGCTCGCCAGCGCGACGGTCAGTGCAACGTGTGCGCAAGGCTCGGGCGCGACGCTGTCGGATGGTGGCGGCCGCTATAGCCTCACGTTCAGCGCAACGCTTCCTTGCGTGCTCACGGTCACGTCGGGCGGCACGACACTGCATTCGCTTGCATTCGCGGGCGGCGTGTTCAACACGACACCTGAAACGGAGCTGATGCTCGTCTACCTTGCCGCGCAACTCGGCACGAGCGAAGCCAATCTGCTGGCGAGCTTGTCCAGCGACACGCGGCTTCAGCAGGCGCTTTCGAGCCAGTCGAATGTGCAGGCTGCGCAAGCGGCCGTCGTGGCGAATCTGCAGCAGCGCTACATGCTCACGCTCGCCGTGCCCGCGTTTCTCACGACGCCGTTCAGCGTCGGCCAACCCGGCGTGGACAGCGATCTCGAAGCGCTGCAGGCGGCGGGCGCGATCGACTCGAATGGCATGCCCGATCCCGCAGCCGTGTCGCTGATGACGCAGGCAGGCGTGGCGCAACCGCTGGCGAAGGCGCCCACGCTTTCAGCCGTCGGCGCGACGCCCGGCATGTGAGACGGCTCGGTGCCCGCTCGCCTGCCCATCTTCGGGCGTGCCGCCTGGGTTGCTTCGTTGCGCTCTTCCAGCGCGCGGCCGCGTGCGTTCTCTGTGGCGCAACGCACATTGGAGCCGCAATATCTCGCGCCGACGGGCGGCTTACGAAAGCTGCAAATTGTTCTACCCTATAAAAGTTACCGGCCGCGCTTTTCGGCGGTGGCGGCTGCCGTCTGTCGCGCGGACGACGGCCGCAACACTCGACGCATCCATTCGCGCCATTCACAAGGAGGATGAAGATGACGATTCGACTAGGCGAAGTAGCACCCGATTTCACGGCGGAAACCACGGAAGGCACCATCAAGTTCCATGACTGGATTGGCGACAGCTGGGCCATCCTGTTTTCGCATCCGAAGGATTTCACGCCCGTCTGCACGACCGAGTTGGGCTACATGGCGGGGCTGAAGCCGGAATTCGACAAGCGCAATACGAAGATCATCGGTTTGAGCGTCGATCCCGTCAGCGATCACCAGAGGTGGGTGAAGGACATCGAAGAGACGCAGGGGCATGCGATCAACTATCCGATGATTGGCGATGCCGACCTGACTGTCGCGAAGCTCTACGACATGATTCATCCCGAAGCGAGCGGCGGCCCACGCACGGCCGTCGACAATGCGACGGTGCGTTCGGTATTCGTGATCGGCCCGGACAAGAAGGTCAAGGCGATGTTCGTCTATCCAATGAGTTCAGGCCGCAACTTCGACGAAGTGCTGCGTCTGCTCGACTCGCTGCAACTGAACGCGAAGCACACGGTGGCGACGCCCGTGAACTGGAAGCCCGGCGAGGACGTGATCATCCCGACGTCCGTGTCCGACGATGCCGCGAAAGAGAAATATCCGCAAGGCTTCAGGACCTTGAAGCCGTATCTGCGTTACGTGCAGCAACCGAAGTGACATCGTGACCCGCATGCCGATGCGCGCCGCCATGCATGGCGATGCGCGTCGGCGCCGAGTTCTCCTGCGTCCGGGCGTCGCGACGAAGCGCGTCCCCGGCGACCGCTACCAGCCGGGGCAACGTGAGCGCGCTTATCTTTCGACAGCTGTTCGATCAGCAATCGTCCACCTACACCTACCTGCTCGCCGACAGCGGCACGCGTGAAGCCGTGCTGATCGATCCTGTATTCGAGCAGGCGCGACGCGATGCGGCATTGCTCGACGAACTGGGCCTGCGTCTGCTGTACACCATCGACACACACGTGCACGCCGATCACGTGACGGGCGCATGGATGCTGAAGCAGCGCACGCACAGCGAGATTGCGATATCGGCGGCCAGCGGCGCCGGCGGCGCGGACCGCTATCTCGATCACGGCGACCGCGTGACGTTCGGCGCGCGGCATCTCGGCGTGCGCGCCACGCCTGGTCATACGAACGGCTGCATCAGCCTCGTGCTCGACGATCAGACGCTGGCCTTCACGGGCGACTGTCTGCTGATTCGCGGCACGGGGCGCACGGACTTTCAGAGCGGCGATCCGCATGCGTTGTTTCGTGCCGTGCACCAACAGCTCTTCACGCTGCCCGACACCTGTCTGCTGTATCCGGCGCACGACTATCGCGGCTTGACCGTGACGAGCGTCGCTGAAGAGCGGCGCTTCAATCCGCGCCTGGGCGGCGAGCTGTGCGAGGACGATTTCGTGGGCTACATGACCAATCTGGGACTCCCGCATCCGCGGCAGATCGACGTGGCCGTGCCCGCAAACCTCAAATGCGGCGTCGCGGCGAGTGATCCGTCGCAGAAACCGCTGCCCGGGTGGGCGCCGCTGACCTATACGTTCGCGGGCATCTGGGAGATTCACCCGCAGTGGCTCGAGGAGCATCTGCAAGCGGTGCAGATCGTCGATGTGCGCGAGCCCGACGAATACGACGGCCCGCTCGGGCGTATTCCGCGCGCGAAGCTGATTTCGCTGGGCAGCCTTGCGGGGCGCGCGGCGGAACTCGCCAAGGCGCCGCCCATCGTCACCGTCTGCCGGGCAGGGGGCCGCTCGGCGCAAGCGACGGTGATTCTGCGCCAGGCGGGATTCGACGACGTCGCGAATCTCGCGGGCGGCATGTTGCGCTGGCGCGCGGAAGGGCGCGTCGTCGAGAACGGCAGCTTGTAGTCCGTCTACCGTCTGTCCACGCGTGGCGCTCGACGCGAAGTGCACGCCGCGAAGTGTGTACCAAGCGGCCGCAGCATCGCGGCGCTGTATCAGATCGTGCCGAACAACGCGCGCGGACGATCGCGCAACGCCTGCGCGAGGGTTTGCAGCGCGCTTACCAGCTGTTCGCGCGACGACGCGCACGCCAGATTGATCCGCACGCCATGCTCGACTTCGGCGCGATCGACTGCGAACGCCGATGAGGGCATCACCACCACGCCGCGCGCCTTGGCATTCGCGGCGAAATCGTCGGCGCGCCACGGCGGCGGCAGCTTGAGCCACACGAACATGCAGGCCGGGTCCGACTCCAGCCACTCCTGTGGCAGGATCTGCCGCGCCAGATCGTGCCGCACGCGGATCTCGGCAAGCTGCGCATCCATGATGCGGCGCGCAGTGCCGTCTTCGATCCACATCGTCGCGATCAGCATCGACATCGGCGCGGGCATCCAGGCGGTGGTGCGCACGGCCTCGGCTGCCAGCGCCGAACGCTCGGGCGGACTCAGCAGGTAGCCGAGGCGCAATCCCGGCGCGAGGATCTTCGAGGTCGCGGCAATATGGAACGTCAGCTCCGGACAAAGGCTCGCGAGCGTCGGCAGGCGCTGCGAGACGAGCGGGCCGTAGACGTCGTCCTCGATGATCGCGACGCCGTAGCGGCGCGCGATATCGACGAGCGCAACGCGCCGTTCGAGGCTCATCGTCGTGACCGTCGGGTTCTGCAGGTTCGGCACGGTGAAGATCGCCTTCACGGGCACGCGGCTGCAAATGCGTTCGACTTCCCCCGTGATGAGCCCGTCGCGGTCGCTCGGCACGCTGACGATCTCGAACTGGAACACGGGCGCGAGCGCCTTCAGGCCGTAGTACGTAAGACGGTCGGCGACGATTACGCCATCCGTGCCGATCAGGCTGTTGAGCACCGCATAGAGCCCGTGCTGCGCGCCGCTCGTGACCACGAGATGCTCGTGCGACGGCGCGAAGCCGGGCGCCGTCATCCATTTCGCGCCCGCCGCGCGCGCCCACTCGGGCCCTTGCGGCGGCTGGTATTCCTGCAGGGACGCATAGCGCGGATCACGCGGCAGGTCGGCGAGCGTCGTGGCGAGCGCCGACAGGAACTCGCCCGTCGCGGGTCGGTTGACGGTCAGATCGATCGCGCCGCCGGGCGCTGCATTCGGCGCGCTCGCGGTTTCGACGCGCGGCATTGCGCCACCCGTCACGAGCGAGCCGCGCCGCTTGCTGCCGATCACGAGGCCGCGCAACTGCAATTCCTTGTATGCGCGCGACACCGTCGACACGTTGATGCCCAGTTCGGTCGCCAGCTGGCGCTGCGGCGGCAGCCGGCTGCCGGGCGGATAGATGCCGCCGCGGATCTCGTCCTCGATCGAAGCGGACACCTCGATATAGGTGGCGCGTTTTGTCTGGACGGGGTCGCCGTTTGTCTGGTCGATTTCGGCCGTGACGCCGTTGCTGCGCGGGGACTTGTGTCTGCTGGAAGCCATTGTCTTGCCCGTCTCCATACAAAACAGGCTTTGTCTGCCTGTTTGTGCCAGTTCGCCGGATTGTAATACCAGTTATGCCGCAATGCCATATCTTTCAAGGCCGGCAAGGTCCACGCCCGGCGATGCCAGGGAAACTCCTGGACCACACAATGCGGTTTTTAATTGCACACAAAAATCGGTTGTGTGATCCTTTGAATCAGGTTTTGTATGGTTTTGTTTGTATGGCATTCAACCTCGGTTCGAGCTGGAGGAAATTTCGCATGGCAGAGAGCAGGACACAGATGGGAGGACCGCGCGAGGCGGCAGGGAGCGCGGCGCCGCGTCTTGGCGCCGCATTGCGTCAGCGGCACGTGACGATGATTTCGCTGGGCGGCATCATCGGCGCGGGGCTTTTCGTCGGCAGCAGCGCGACGCTCAGCACGGTCGGACCGGCCGCGTGCCTGTCGTATCTGGTGGCGGGCATCGTCGTGCTGCTGGTCATGCGCATGCTGGGCGAAATGGCGCTCGCGGTGCCGGGCGTCGGCTCGTTCACGGAATACGCGCGCATCGGTCTCGGCGACTGGGCGGGCTTCACGAGCGGCTGGCTCTACTGGTACTTCTGGGTGATCGTCGTCGCCGTCGAGGCCGTGGCGGGCGCGGCCATCCTGCAGCGCTGGATACCTGCGCCCGTCTGGATGATCGGGCTCGTGCTGCTGTCGGTGATGACGTTCATCAACCTGATGTCGGTGAAGTCGTACGGCGAATTCGAATTCTGGTTCGCGTCCATCAAGGTCGCGGCCATCATCGTGTTCATCGCGATCGGCGCCGCGTGGGTGTTCGGCTTCGGCCACACGCACAGCGCGTTGGCCAATCTGACGGCCGCCAAGGGCTTTTTGCCGTTCGGCGCGATGTCGGTGTTCGCGGCCGTGCCGACTGTGATCTTTGCCGTCGGCGGCGCGGAGATCGCCACCATCGCCGCGGCCGAGTCCGACAACCCGGCCAAGAGCGTCGCCGCCATGACGCGTTCGGTGATCCTGCGCGTGATCACCTTCTACGTCGGCTCGATGTTCCTGATTGCCTGCATCGTGCCGTGGACCAGCATCGTCACGGGTCATTCGCCGTTCGTCGCTGCGCTCGAGACGATGCGCGTGCCCGGTTCCGCCGACATCATGAACGCGATCGTGCTGGTGGCCGTGCTGTCGGCGCTGAATTCGGGGCTGTACGTGTCGTCGCGCATCCTGTTTCGTCTCGCGGGCCGGGGCGATGCGCCGCGCGCGCTGTTGCGCCTCACGCCGTCGCGCGTGCCGCGTCTTGCCGTGCTGCTGAGCAGCGTGGTCGGCTACGTGACGATCGTCGCGGCCATCGTGTCGCCGCAGGGCGTGTTCCTGTTCCTCGTCAACGCGTCAGGCGCCGTGATGCTGTTCGTCTATCTGGCGACGGCGCTCGCGCAGATCCGCATCCGCCGCCGGCTGGCCCGCGACGGCGAACAGCCCGAGTTGCCGATGTGGCTCTTTCCGTGGCTCTCGTATGCCGTTGTCGCCGCGATCGTCGGCGTGCTGATCGCGATGGGCATGGATGCCGAACTGCGCCCGCAACTGATGGCGAGCATCGCGAGTCTCGCGTTC
This sequence comes from Paraburkholderia bengalensis, assembly GCF_037126505.1. Taxonomy (NCBI): domain Bacteria; kingdom Pseudomonadati; phylum Pseudomonadota; class Betaproteobacteria; order Burkholderiales; family Burkholderiaceae; genus Paraburkholderia; species Paraburkholderia bengalensis. The sequence continues at coordinate 130,385 of NZ_JACFYJ010000005.1, read as the reverse complement.
GCCTCTGCGGCATGGCTGCTCGCGGCGAAGCGCCGGCCTGCCGACGGCGGCACGCGCACCGGCTATCTCGCCGCCGCCGACGGTCGCGTCTTGTCGGGAGAACGTTGATGGCGGAGATCGGCATTGTCGGCGCGGGTTTCATCGGGCTTGCGAGCGCCGGCTGGCTGATGCGCGACGGGCACCGCGTCACGCTGTTCGATGCGTCGGGCGTCGCGCAGGGCGCGTCGTTCGGCAACGCGGGCACGTTCGCGCCGTATGGCTGCATTCCCGTGAACAACCCGTCCGTGTTTCGCGATCTGCCGCGTTTCCTGCTGTCGAACGAAAGTCCGTTCCGTTTGCGCTGGAGCTATCTGCCGCATCTGCTGCCGTGGCTCGCGCGCTTCATGGTCAACTCGACGCAGCGCCGCTACGAAGCGAGCGCCGGCGCGCTCGCCGCGCTGCTCGCGCAGGCGCAGGCGGGCTATGCGCCGCTGCTCGAAGAACCGGCACTGGCGAAGTACGTGCGGCCGCGCGAGTGCCTCTATCTGTATTCGAGCGGCGCCTCGTTCGAGGCATCGCGCGCTTCGCTGAGCTTGCGCGAGCGGCTCGGTGTGTCGTTCGACGTCTTGTCGGCGGCGCAGGTGCGCGAACTGGAGCCCTCGCTTGCGCCGATTTTCGAGCGCGGCGTGCTGTTTAGCGACAGCTGGCACTTCTCCGATCCGCAAGCCTTTCTACAAACGTTGTACGAACTGCTCGCGGCGCGCGGCGCGACGCTCGAGCGCAAGAACGTGACATCGATCGAGCCTTCGGCGCAAGGCGTCACGTTGACGACAGACGACGGCATGCCGCGCCGCTTCGATCACATCGTCGTCGCGACGGGCGCGCGCTCGGCGAAATTCGCGGCGCAGTGCGGCGACCGCGTGCCGCTCGATACCGAACGCGGCTACCACGTGCGCTACGGCGGCGCGACGCAGCTGATATCGCGCCCGTGCGGCTGGGCCGAACGCGGCTTCTACATGACGCCGATGGATGACGGCATTCGCGTCGCGGGCACCGTCGAGCTAGGCGGCTTCACCGAGCTGCGCAACCGTTCGCTGCTCGACCTGCTGACGTTTTCGTCGAAGCGGGCGTTGCCCGCATTGCAGCAGCCCGACAGCTCGTGGCTGGGCTTTCGGCCCACGCTGCCCGACGGCGTGCCCGTACTGGGCCGCGCAAGCGCCAGCGAGCGTGTGATCTACGCATTCGGTCATCAGCATTTGGGGCTGACGCTTGCGGGCGTGAGCGGACGCATCGTCGCCGATCTCGTGGCGCGACGTGCCCCGCCGCTCGACCTCGCTCGCTACGCGGCCACGCGGTTCTGACGTATTCATTCAGACGACTTCGACGCGTCGCGCATCGGGTCAGTCGGCGGACAAAGCGCGCGACATTTTTCTCGACAGGAGCGCATCATGAATCGACGTACATGGCTGGTCCGGTTGGCAGTTTGCGCTCTAGCAGCGCAAGCTTCGTTCGCCTTTGCCGCCGATCCGGAGATCGTCAAGATTGGTTTTGTCGGCCCGTTGACGGGGCCGGTGGCGCGGGTCGGCAAAGACCTGCAATACGGCGCGCAACTCGCGCTCGACGAGGAGAACGCGAAGCATCCGACTATCGCGGGCAAGCCCGTGAAGTTCGTGCTCGACGTGCAGGACGATCAGGCCGATCCGCGCGTCGCGATTCAGGTCGCGCAGAAGCTCGTCGATGACGGCGTGGTCGGCGTGATTGGACACTACAACTCGGGCTGCAGCATTCCCGCTTCGGCTGTCTATCACAACGCCAATGTCGCGATGATCACGCCGGGCTCGACCAATCCGCAACTGACCAAGCAGGGTTTCAAGAACGTGTTCCGCACGATGGGGCACGACGGCGTAGGCGGCGTGGTGGCGGGGCATTTCGTCGTCGAGCAGATGAAGGCGAAGCGCATCGGCATCATCGACGATCGCACGGCCTTCGGTCAGGGTCTGGCCGATGCGTTCGAAAAAGGCGTGAAGGAAGCGAACGGCAATATCGTCGCGCGCGAATTCACGACCGACAAGGCCGTTGATTTCCGCGGCATTCTCACGTCGATGAAGAGCAAGAACCCCGATGTGATTTTCTTCGGCGGCCTTGACGAGCAGGGCGCAATGCTCGTCAAGCAGATGCGCTCGCTCGGCATGCAGACGCAGCTGTTCGGCGCGGGCGCGCTGAAGAGCAATGCGTTCCTGCAGATCGCGGGCGCTTCCGGCGAACGCACGCAAGACCTCGAACCCGGGCCCGCGCTCGACAAGCTGCCCGCCGCGCAGGACTTCGGCAAGCGCTACAAGGCGCGCTTTAACCAGGACGTCGAACTGTACGCGCCGTTTGCGTACGATGCGGCGCTCGCGATGATCAAGGCGATTCACGATGCCAACTCGCTCGACCGGCAGAAGATCGTCGACAGCCTTGCGAAGGTCTCGCTGACGGGTGTGACGGGCAAGATCACGTTCGACCCTTACGGCGATCTGATCAAACCGCCGTACACGCTGTTCGAAGTGCAGCAAGGGCAATGGAAGAGCATCAAGACGGTTGGCGGCGGCGCGTGATTCACACGTCTGGCCGATAGTGGACGAAGTGCTGGAGATTGACTTCGGCAGCGAGAACCCGATAGCCGCCGCGCACGGTATTCGTCCGTGCGCGGCGGCTGCACCACAGGCGCGCCTCGCGCGGGCGCGCTGTCACAGATCGAGTTCCAGAAACCGCGTGCCTTCGACCGGATTGAACACGTAGGCGGAGATGGGCCGGAACCCGAGCGTCGCGTAGAGCTGTTGCGCGGCTTGCATGGTGGGCAGCGTGTCGAGCCGCATTTTCCGGTAGCCCGCTTCTCGCGCGGCCTGCACGACCGCTTGCGAAAGACGCCTGCCGAGTTGCTGGCCGCGGCCTTCGGGGCGCACATAAAGACGCTTCATTTCGCAGATGTCGTGCTCGAACGGACGTAGCGCGACGCTCCCGATTACGCGTCCCGTTTGACGTGCGAGCAGAATGATGCCGGCGGGCGGCGCGTATTTGCCGGGTAGCGCGGCCAGTTCGTCCTCGAATGACTGGAAGCTCAGGTCGATGCCGAGGCTGTCGGCGTATTCGCGGAAGATGGCGTGCACGGCATCGAGGTCGTCGGGAAAGCGAGCGGGTTCGATTGCAGTCATGGAGATGTCGCGGCGCTCGTGCGGCTCGCGAGCAGGAAGGTCAGCACGGTTGCGCTACGCACGCGTTGCGCATCGCGCACGCGTCGCGAGGGCGTGTGGGTCTCGTCGTCCCCGAGGTTCCAGCTCAGCAGCAGACACTGGATCAACGGATCGGAAGGGATGGCGGACACGGTGTCATCCGCCGAAGCGGCGATAGACGGATTCGGTCACGCAAGACATGTCGATTTCCCTCGTGCGTCATTCGGGCAAGATCGCCGCCCGGTAGAACTTTTTCGTGTCCTCATCCGGCTCGCCGAACCACTTCACAAAGAGTCCGCGATAGGCACCTGACGTGTACATCTTCGTGAGCGACGCGTCGACGAACAGCCGCATGTCCTCGTCGTCGCGCGCGACACCGAGCGAAACGGGCACGATGGTGAAGCGGCGCTGCAGGACCACCAGGCTATCCGACGCCGTGCTGCGCTTGACGGCATCCTGCAGGATCTGCCGCTCCGCAAAGAATACGTTGGTTTTGCGGTCGAGCACGAGCCGCACGCCTTCTTCGTGGCTCGACACGTTCACGACGCGCGCCGTCAGCTTGAACTCGTTGATGCGGTCATTGAGCCAGCGCGCCGTGGGCGAATCTTTCACGGCGGAAAACGTCTGCGCATTCAGCAGTTGCGCGGGCGACGCGCGCCAGATCGGGCCGTGCGGCTCGATATCTCCGCTCAGCAGTTCCCTGAGACCGCGCGGCGCGTCGGTGCGCATCAGCGCACCGACGCCGCCCGGATAGACGGGCACCGAATAGCTGATGAATTTGCGTCCCGTCAGCGTTTCAGGATCGCCGCACAGCAGGTCGATCCGATGATCCTGCAGCGCGCGATAGCGCTCGTCGAATGAAACCTGGGTCCAGTTCACCGTCAGCGCGGGCAGGCCCAGTCCATTCTTCACCTGATCCGCGATGCCCTGGCAGATCCCCGCGAGATAGCCGACGGCGCGGCCTTCGTTGTCGCGGTAGACGAACGGGCTGGCGACATCGACATAGCCGATGTTGATCTTGCCCGACTGCTTGATCCGCGCCAGCGCGCCCGACAGCGCAGTGCTCGCCCCCGCCGCATGCGCGGGACGCGGAGCGGGCGCACACAGCACGGCAAAGGCAATGATACTGGCGGCCGCGATGGCGGGCTTGCGCGCCTTCGCGCCGAGCAGCGAAAGCCGCGGCGCGATGAAGCCGTAGATCACGTAGCCAATCGCCATCACGAGCATACCGCCGAGCACGGCATCCTTGCCCGACGCATAGAGCGCGTAGACCGAGTAAGCCATGGCGATCACGGCGACGATGCCGTTGCGGCGGTAGACGGCGGGTTCCGTGCCCGCGTCGCGCATCATCACGAACAGCGCGGACAGCGACACGATATACGGCAACACGTTCGTGACGACGGCGAGATTGACGAGCGCGGCGAACTGCTCGGCGAGATTCGGCGATATCGTCGACAGCGCCATCAACGACTGCACGACGCCCATGATGATCATGCCGGGGATCGGCGCGCCGCTGTGACTGGCTTTGCTGAAGATGGACGGGAACATGTTGCTGTCGGCGGCGTCCTTGGCGGTCTGCGCGAGCGTGAACTGCCAGCCGAGCAGCGAGCCGACGCACGCCATGGCCGCGAGCGCCATGACGATGGAGCCGATGACCGGGCTGAACATGTGCGCGAACGCAAGGCCGAACGGGCCCGTCGATTTAGCGAGTTCCGCGTTGGGCACGATGCCCTGGATGGCCGTCGTCGACAGCACATAAATGACGGCTGCGCCGAGCGTGCCGAACAGGCACGCGAGCGGCACGTCGCGCTTCGGGTTTTCGACGGCCGACGAATTCTGCACGGCCGATTCCATCCCCAGAAACGCCCATAGCGTCAGCGCAATGCTCGAACCCATGCCGTCGATCAGCCGCAGTCCCTGCGGATTCCATGCGGCCGCGAAGATGTCGGAGCGGAACCAGAACCATCCCGCGATCGACATGAACCCGACGGGCAGGATCACGCCCCAGACGGTGACCGAGCCGATGCGCCCCGTCAGCTTGGGACCGCCGAAATTGGCGGCTGTGGTGATCCACAGCAACGCGATCACGCCGACGCAGGTGGCGACGGGCGACGACGTCAGTACAGGGAAAAACGCGGCCAGATAGCCGAGCGCCGAACTCGCGACGGCGACGTTCGCGATCGCCAGCGACAGGAAGTACAGAAAGAACACCTGGAAGTAGCCGGGTTTTCCGTAAGCATCTTCGGCATACGCGGCCATGCCGCCCGCCCGCTGGTTGAGAATGCCCGCTTGCGCGAAGCCGTAAGCGATGGCCATCGAGCCAAGCGCCGTCACGACCCACGACAGCAGTGAAATGGCGCCGACTTTCGCCATATTGGTTGGCAGCATGATGATGCCGGAGCCCATCATGTTGACGGTCACGATGAACGTCAGTTGCACGACATTCATCTTTTTCGGTTGATCAGCCATGGCGCAACTCCTTGGTGGCTTTGTCTTGTCGCTTATTCACTGACCACATAGGTGTAGAAACGGATACGACCATCCTCGCGTTCCTGGAACACGCCCTGGACTTCGTAATTGAAGCCGGGGAAGCGATTGAAGGATTCCTGGAACGCCATGAAGTAGTCCAGCATCGGCTGGGCGCGATCGTCCCAACGTTCGCCGGGCAGCACGACGCCGATGCCGGGCGGATAGATCAGCGCCAGCGTCGCGGAAATGCGGTTCTTGACCTGATCGAGCGGCACATAATCGACACGGTTCGCGACGAGCGCTTCGTAAGCGTCTTCCGGCGACATCGCCAGTTCCGGAAAGCTCGACGCGCGGAAACACAGCCGCTGCAGATTCTTGACGTTGGCCTCGCGATAGAACGCGTGCATTTCGTTGCAGACGCGGCGCAGCGTGTATCCCTCGTATCGTTCGCCGTGCACGGCACAAAGCGTTGGCAGTACTTCAGCGAGTGCGGCGTCGCGATCCCAGAGGTTCTTGAACTTGACGAATCTCGCGATCAGCGTGTTCAGCTTGCTTTCGTCTTCGGCGGGCGTCATCAGGAAGAGCAGGCTGTTCAGATCGCATTTCTCCGGCACGACGCCTTCCTCGCGCAGGAAGTTGGCCACCACCGTGGCGGGCACGCCGAAGTCCAGATATTCACCCGTCTTTCTGTCGATACCGGGCGTCAGCAGGTTGAGCTTGTTCGGGTCCGCCATCACGTAGCCTTGCGCGTAGCCCGTGTAGCCGTGCCAGGTTGCTTCGGGACCAAACTCCCAGCATTGCTGCTCATGCTTGATGACGTCAGTGGGAATGTCTTCCCACGCGACGTTCGACGCGTCGCCCATGAAATTCGAATGACGGATATCGACGACGTCGGGCACGAATGGATCGAAGAACCATTGTTCCAGCGCGCTCTTGCCCGTCGTTTCATAGTGGCGCGCGAACTGTCTGAACTTCTTGCGCGCCTCGATGCCAAGCTCGATACAGCCGTCCCACAGCATTTCACCCGCTTTCCCTTCATGAACTTTCGCGTTCACGTCGAGCGACGCGAACAGCGGATAAAAGGGCGACGTGCTGGCGTGGATCAGGAACGACTCGTTGAAGCGCTTGTGCTCGATATAACGCTTCTGGCCGCGAATATGATCGTCTCGCTTGTGGATCTGCGATGCCTGAGAAAAACCCGCTCCCTGCTTGTGGACGGACTGGGTCGAAAAGAGACCCGGCATCTCGGGCGTGAGATCGCTTAGACGCATCGGGCTGTGATCGTTGAACAGCGGATGAAACGCGTTGTAGCCGATCCACGCTTCGTCCCATAACACGTAGTCGCAGAGATGGCCGATCTTGTCGAGCACCTTGCGGACGTTGTAGATCGTTCCGTCGTAAGTAGCGAGCTGAATGCACGCGAGCCGGAACGGCCGCTCTGCATTCGCGCGCCCAGGGTCTTTCACAAGCGGGTTGTTGCGGATTTGCTGGCGTAAATAGTCTTCGCTCCAGGCTTGCCAGTCGACGGCGCCGATCATGCCGAACGCGTTGCGCGAAGTCGGAAGGAAAATGGGAATGGCTCCCGCTTGCACGAGTGCGCCCTGGTGAAGCGACTTGTGGTTGTTGCGATCGAATAGCACGAGATCGCCGCGTTTGAGCACGGCAGCCGTCACGATCTTGTTCGACGTGCTGGTGCCGTTGAGAACGAAATACGTCTGATCTGCTCCGAATACGTCGGCGGCGTGGCGCTGCGCCTCCGCGGCGGCGCCTTCATGCATGAGCAGGTCGCCGAGATCGACGTCGGCATTGCATAAATCGTTTCGAAAGATGCTTTCACCGAAATGCTTGAAGAACAATTGCCCCGCTGGCGACTTCCGATAAAACTGCCCGCCCTGATGACCGGGACAGTCGAAGGCGATATTCGCTTCGGCGTCGTACGCAACGAGTCCGCCGAAGAAAGGCGGCAACAGGCTTAAGCCGTATTTGACGAGGCTCGCCATGACCTGCTTTGCGTAAAAGCCTGGCGTTTGCTGTCCCAGGTAGATATATCCGTCGAGTTCGCCCAGGCCGCCCGTTATCGCGAGGTCCGATAGCCGGTGCGAGTTGGCGAGCGCCCACAGCGGCGTGCGAAAGCCGAGCGCGCGCACGGCAGCCGCCAGTTTGCGCGCGGGTTCGAGGCGCGCACCGTCGACGAGAACGATATAGGCGCCGACGTCGGCGTCTTCGTTGACGTCGCGAGTCAAGCTGTCGGTGACCTCGACGCCGTAATGTTCTGCCGTGATTTCGTCGAGTAATTCACGGGTCTGCGCGTCGGTGCCGTCCGCGATCGCGACGACCTTCAGGAGCTTGTGAAAAGGAATCGGAATAGTGGGTGCCTTGATGGGACGAGGAACCATGGTCACTCCTTTCGACAGGCGGCACTGACAGGCTTTGGGCAAGCCAGCGGCAGAGCCGGCTGCGCCGGGCTGCTACGCAAGATCATAAGCGCGCTGCTTTCAGCGATACGGGGCAAGTTCTTGTTACAGCTGAACAAGAGGCGGGAAGGTGGCCATCAAAACAACGTCTACCGAATCTTTTGAATCAACAAGACAATCTGCGCGGTTCTTTGGCCGAGCCTTGCCGTTGGTCTCCGGGTTTCTATTGATGTTCGATAAAGGGCGAGCCGATGCATGAATTGCAGGCGTTAGCTATATAGTTGGCACGCTTTTCGAACAATGCAAATTTTTTTTTAAAGTACTCTGTCGAGCCTCAACGTAACCAGTTAAACGTACTAAGAGAGTGCCGGCGATTCTGCCGGACGGGGTAAAAGGTTTAGAGGTAAAAGCTCATCGGAATGACGGCGTGACGCCGACGCGACATTCGCTTGCGGCCATGCGGCGGGTCGCCTATAACAGCCCACAGACCTCGTGTACACGGTCTGATTGCAGGCTTTCCAACTCGAGCGGGAGTTCGGCATCACGTTCGACGCCGAGCGATTCGCATTCGCACCAACGTCTCCACATTCCATTTGCCGCAATCGGTTTCAGCCGGCGCCTTTTTAGGCGGCACTACGCCTCCGGATGTGGTGGCCATGATCGGGAGAACATGATGAAAGTCATCGGAATCATTCTGTCTGCGGGTGCAGTCGCGCTCGCATCGACGGCATGGGCGCAAAACGATGCTGCATCGACGCCAGCCGCCGCGCAGGCGGGGCAGGGCGGCAGTAACGATGCGATCGTCAAGATGCGTCAGCAGGAAGCGGCCGCCAACCGCGCCTATGACAGGAAGGTGGCTGCCGCCAGGAAGGTCTATGACCAGAAGAAGGCAGAGGCCAGGAAAGAGCGTGACGCGGCGATTGCGGCGGCCCGCTACGGCAACACGCAATAACGGCGTGTCGTTTCCGACGAAATGCCGGCGTGCGGCGAACCTGACCGTTACGGTTCGTGAAAGTATCGACCGGATCGTTTCCTGCGTTATTACGCTGCAGAGCAGCGTAATAACCATTGTTTTCCCGTTGGTTGGAAATCTTGACAAACCCGTTTCATCAACCAGAATTGTGTGCAGGCGACTCGCCAATTCGTAGAAGATCTGAGAGGTAAAAGAGAACGTTCACAAGGGGATTATGCAGCGATTGATAAATACAACGGCTTGCCGGCATGCAACGGCGCAAACAGGAAATCGATGCGAGCGTGGGCGAGTCCATGCAACCCCTATGCTGCGTGGCCGCGCATGAAGACAGCATCGCGCCGAACTCGAAGCGAGTGCTTCGCTTCGACGGGGACGGGTATCTGCATTTGAAAATTGTCGCCGACGCGTCGTCGGTTCGCACGGATTCGGAATCTGCCAGACCAGTCGTCGTCGGAACTGCGCTGCGTGCCACAGCAATCTTTTTGTCGTAGAAAAACGCACATGTACTTCGTCCGGCTTTCAACGTTCGCGTCGAAAGCGGCGCGCTGCCCGGCCGCTGTTGCGGTCTTGGCGGCGTTGGCGGAATCCGTTCGTTGAAACGGACTCCTGATGCTTCAATCGGGATAGGGGATAGCGCGATGAATGCAGAGGTCGCCAGGCTCGGAGCGTATTCCGAGGTAGGTAAGCTGCGCATGGTCATGGTCTCGTCGCCAGGGCTCGCTCATCAGCGTTTGACGCCGAGCAATTGCGACGAATTGCTGTTTGACGACGTCATCTGGGTGAGCCAGGCCAAGCGCGATCACTTCGATTTCGTGTCCAAGATGCGCGAGCGCGGCGTCGAAGTGCTCGACGTGCACAACTTGCTGACGCAGACGCTAGACGTGCCGGAAGCCCGTCAATGGGTGCTCGACAGGCGAATCAGCGACGACAGCATGGGCATCGGCCTGAGCAGCGAAGTGCGCGCATGGATGAACGAGCTGGAGTCGCGCAAGCTGGCGGAGTTTCTCATTGGTGGCGTGTCGCTCGACGACATTCCTGCGAGCGACGCGCCCGTCGTCAAGCTGTTCCGCGAGTATTTGAATTACTCCAGCTTTTTGCTCTCGCCGCTGCCGAACATGGTCTTCACGCGCGACACCACGTGCTGGATTTACGGCGGCGTTACGCTGAACCCGATGTACTGGCCCGCGCGTCGCCAGGAAACGCTGCTCGAAACGGCCATCTACAAGTTTCACCCCATGTTCGTGAAAGCGGACTTCGAATTCTGGTGGGGAGACCCCGACCGCGATCATGGCGCATCGACGCTGGAAGGCGGCGACGTCATGCCGGTCGGTAAAGGCACCGTGCTGATCGGCATGGGCGAACGGACGTCGAGACAGGCCATCGGCCAGGTCGCGCGAGCGCTATTCGAAAAGGGCGCAGCTGAAAGGGTGCTCGTGGCAGGCATGCCGAAGTCGCGGGCGGCGATGCATCTGGACACGGTATTCAGTTTTTGTGACCGCGATCTCGTGACGATTTTCCCAGAGGTCGTCGGGCAGATCATCACGTTCACGATTCGACCCGACGACAAGACTCCATATGGAATGAGCATCCAGCGCGAGGACAAGCCCTTTGTCGAGGCTGTCCGCGATGCGCTCGGCCTGAAGGAGCTGCGCGTCGTCGAAACGGGTGGCAACCGCTTCGCGGCGGAGCGCGAGCAATGGGACGACGGCAACAACATGGTGTGCGTCGAGCCAGGCGTCGTCATCGGTTACGACCGCAATACGTTCACCAACACGCTGCTGCGCAAGGCCGGCGTCGAGGTGATCACGATTGCCGCAAGCGAGCTTGGACGCGGTCGCGGCGGCGGCCATTGCATGACCTGCCCGATTGCGCGCGACGCCGTCGATTACTGACAGGTTCGGCTGCGCGCCAATACGCGCGCAGCCGGCCGATAGATGGAGACAACTCATGGCCTTCAATCTGCGAAATCGCAATCTTCTAAGCCTGATGCATCACAGCGGACGCGAATTGCGCTATCTGCTCGATCTGTCGCGCGACCTGAAGCGCGCGAAATATGCGGGCACGGAGCAGCAGCATCTGTCGCGCAAGAACATCGCGCTGATTTTCGAAAAGACCTCGACGCGCACACGCTGCGCGTTCGAAGTCGCCGCCCACGATCAGGGCGCGCACGTCACGTATATCGATCCGAACTCGTCACAAATCGGCCATAAAGAAAGCATGAAGGATACGGCGCGCGTGCTGGGCCGCATGTTCGATGCGATCGAGTACCGCGGATTCAGTCAGGATATTGTCGAAGAACTCGCACAATACGCGGACGTTCCCGTCTTCAATGGCTTGACGGACGAATACCATCCGACGCAAATGCTTGCGGATGTGCTGACGATGCGCGAATACGCCGACAAGCCGCTGCACGATATCAGCTACGCGTACCTCGGCGACGCGCGCAACAACATGGGCAACTCGCTGCTGCTGATTGGTGCGAAGCTCGGCATGGACGTCCGTATCGCCGCCCCCAAATCGCTGTGGCCGGCCGATGCGCACGTTGCCGCATGCCGCGAATTCGCGCAGGCGAGCGGCGCGCGCATCATGCTCACTGAAGATCCGAAGGAAGCGGTCAAGCTGGTCGACTTCATTCATACGGATGTCTGGGTGTCGATGGGCGAGCCCGTCGAAGCGTGGGACGAAAGAATCAACGCACTCTTGCCGTATCAGGTGAACAAGGCGCTGATCGAGTCGACGGGGAATCCGCGAACCCGCTTCATGCACTGCCTGCCCGCGTTTCACAATTGCGAGACCAGGGTCGGGCAGCAGATCGCGGAGCGCTATCCGAATCTCGCGAACGGCATCGAAGTGACGGAAGAGGTGTTCGAATCCGATTACAACATCGCATTCGAGCAGGCGGAAAACCGGATGCATACGATCAAGGCCATTCTCGTTTCGACATTGGCCGATATCTGAGCGTACGAAGTGGCGGGCACACGCATCGACGGGCGGCATGCAACGGCTGCGCGTCGATGCGCACTGCAGGAGGAATGCATCATGCGCCTCGTAATTGCGTTGGGCGGCAATGCGCTGTTGCAGCGCGGCCAGCCGATGACGGAGAGCCAGCAGCGCGAGAACGTCAAGGTGGCCGCCGCGCAGATTGCCAGAGTGGCGGCCGGCAACGAGCTCGTGATCGCGCATGGCAACGGTCCGCAGGTTGGGCTGCTGGCTTTGCAGAGCGCCGCCTATGCGGATGTCGCGCCGTATCCCCTCGACGTGCTCGGCGCGCAGACGGAAGGGATGATCGGTTATCTGATCGAACAGGAACTTGGCAATCTGCTGCCGTTCGAGGTGCCGTTCGCGACCATCCTGACGCAGGTCGAAGTGGACCTCGACGATCCCGCGTTCAGTCATCCGACCAAGCCAATCGGTCCCGTCTATTCGGAAGAAGAAGCGCAGAAGCTGGCGCAGGAAAAAGGCTGGAGCATTGCGCGGGACGGAGACCGCTACCGCCGCGTCGTAGCGAGTCCGCGGCCGCAGCGGATCTTCGAGATTCGCCCGGTGAAGTGGCTGCTCGAAAAAGGGACAGTGGTTATCTGCGCGGGCGGCGGCGGCATTCCCACGTGCTACGACGCGGATCACAAGCTGCGCGGCGTGGAAGCCGTGATCGACAAGGATCTGTGTTCCGCGTTGCTCGCGCAGGAGCTCGACGCTGACCTGCTGATCATCGCCACCGACGTGAACGCCGCCTATGTGGACTGGGGCAAGCCCACGCAGCGGGCGATCGCGTCCGGTCATCCCGATGCGTTCGACAAGCTCGGCTTTGCGGCGGGATCGATGGGACCGAAGGTGCAAGCGGCCATCGAGTTCGCGCGGAACACGGGCAAGGACGCTGTGATCGGCGCGCTGCCCGACATCGAGGCGATCACGCAAGGCACGGCGGGGACGCGAATCAGCGTGCGCGAGCCGGGCATCGGTTTTTATCCGCTCGCGTAGACGGCCCCGGCGTGTGCGCAACGACGCGGTATCGATCGGACGGGAGGGCACATGAAACCGTGGAACAGACGACACGCAGCGGTCGTGTTCGTGTGGCTGTCTCTGCTGCTGTCCACGGCCACGTCCGCGTTCGCGCAGGGTGGTCCGCCAAGCCCACCCGCGTTCAAGCCTGAAGAGATCGAGGCGCTGGTCGCGCCCATCGCGCTCTATCCCGACCCGGTGCTGTCGCAGGTACTGATGGCGTCGACGTATCCGCTGGAAATCGTGCACGCGGCGCGCTGGGTCAAGGCGAACCCCGGCGTGAAGGGCGACGCCGCCGTCCAGGCCGTGCAGGACCAGACGTGGGACGCGAGCGTCAAGTCGCTGGTCGCGTTCCCGCAGATACTCGAGCCGATGAGCGACAAGCTCGACTGGACGCAGAAACTCGGAGACGCCTTTCTCGCGCAGCAGAAGGACGTCTTCGCCGCCGTGCAGCGGCTGCGTGCGCGCGCGAAGGAGTCGGGCAACCTGGAGTCTAACGAGCAGCAGAAGGTGATCGTCGAGCAGGCGCCGGCGGGCGCGCAGACCACGGTGGTGCGCATCGAGCCGGCCAACCCGGAGGTCATCTATGTGCCCGCGTACAACCCGACGGTCGTGTACGGCGCATGGAGCTATCCCGCCTATCCGCCGACGTATTGGCCGCCGTACCCCGCGTACTATCCCGGCGCGGCGCTCGCGACAGGCTTCGCGTGGGGCATCGGCCTCGCCGCGGCGGGCGCCATCTTCAGCGACTGCAACTGGAATGGCGGCGACGTGAACATCAACTACGACAAGGTCAAGAACGTCGACCGTAATTTCGATCGCACCAAGGTGCAAGGGCAAGGCGGCCGTTGGCAGCATGACGCGGGCCATCGCCAGGGCGTCGCGTATCGCGACAACGCGACGCGCGACAAGTTTGCGGGCCAGGTAGCGGGTGCCGATGGGCGCAGCCAGTATCGCGGCCGTAACACGGACGCCGGCACACGCGCCGGGGTGACGGACCGCGCCAACGCGGGTAATCGCGCAAGCACGGCCGACAGAGGCGGCGCAGGGAATGTCGGCGCTGGCGCGGACAGATCGGCGGGCGGCGATCGCGCGACGGCAGTGGACCGTTCCGGCGCTGCGGCAGATCGCGGCGGCGTCGCGAATCGCAATGCCTCGGGCGGCATGGATCGCGTCAGCAGCGGCAACCGCGCCGGTTCCAGTGGCGCCGGGCGGGACAGCGCGTTCTCCGGCGTAGGAGGCGGCGGCGCCGCCACGCAGCGCAATTACGACCGGGGCAGGTCGAGCATGCAGGGTTCGGGCTTCAGCCGACCCTCGGGCGGAGGCGGCGGCATGCGCGGCGGCGGCGGCGGGTTCGGCGGCAGGCGATAAGGAGCGAGAGCCATGAATGCCCTTTCACGCAGTGTGCCGGCTCGCGTCGCGTCGCGGTCGATGCGTCTCGCGGCCGCCGCCGTGCTTGCCGCCGCGATGACGACGGCCGCTCACGCGCAGCAGAATTTCAGTTCGCCGCAGGCAGCCATGGACGCCTTCGGCGATGCCGTGGTGAAGGATCGGGAAGACGCATTGCGCACGATCTTCGGCAGCGACTTTCGCGAGCTCATTCCTCCCGTCGGCGCGCGGGTGCGCGAGACGTTTGTCGCGCAATGGGCGAAGTCGCATACGATCGCGCCCGACGGCCCGACCGACACGCGCGCAGATCGCCGTCGGCGATGACGGCTGGACGTTCCCGATTCCCCTCGTCAAGACCGACAAGGGATGGCACTTCGATACGCGCGCAGGCGTGGACGTGATGCGCACGCGGCGCATCGGCCGCAACGAACTCGCCGTGATCCAGACGATGCTCGCCATTTACGATGCGCAACGCGAATATGCGCAGACCAATCACGACGGCGAAGGCGTGCTGGCGTATGCATCGAAGATGGTGAGTTCGTCCGGCAAGCGCGACGGCTTGTACTGGCCGACGGGGCCGGACGATGCGCCGAGTCCGCTTGGCGCCGCGTTCGTCGACGCGAGCGCGCGCAATACGCAGAACGCCGGCTATTACGGCTATCACTACAAGCTGCTGGAATCGCAGGGGCCGCATGCGCCCGGCGGCGCGTATGACTATGTCGTGCGGGGCAAGCTGTTCGGCGGATTTGCCGTCATTGCGTGGCCGGTGAAGTACGGCGAGACGGGCATCAAGAGTTTCATGGTGAGTCACGCAGGGCAGGTCTACGAGCGGGACCTCGGGCCGCAGGGCGCGGCGAAGGCGGAAGCCATGAAGTCGTTCGATCCGGGGCCGGGCTGGAGCAAGGTGAAGCACGACGATAGCGACTAGCCCTCGCTCGCAGGTGCGGGCCGCGCAGGTTGTCGACGCGTGCGGATGCCGGGTTCGCGCGGCGGACGACAGTCGATACGCAGCTCGACTACTTCGGTCTGTCCATCGGACGGACGTCGCTCATAGCCGGGACAGAACGCGTTCTACATCCAGGTGGACAGCGCATGGCGATAGTTCCATTCGCTTGCGATGGCAGGGTTGCTGCGCGGACGAACACGCGAAGAATCGCGTGTTCGATGGCGCTTATCGGCGGGTTGGCTGCGCTCGCGCCTGCTGGCGCGACCGTCCGCGAGCACTTGCCGCAGACTCTCACGCTGGTGCCGCAAGCACCTTCCCAGCCCGCGGAGCAACCTTCACCGATCGATCATGTCCTTCGACAGAACGGTCTCGAGCCGGGCTCGAAAAAAGCGCAGATCGTGGCTGCGTGGCTTGAGAAAGTGCACACCGACCCGGCAATCAAACGAGCCGTGCCCGGTGGACCGGATGCGCTGCACCGCATACTCAGCGACGCCAACACGCGCGATTCACTGATGACGAATGGCCTGGCGCGCCTGAGTCCGGCCGACCGCCTGCGCTACCTGAAGGTCTACACGCGCATCCTGGACGAACAGGTGCCCGTGAACTGCTTCGGCGTCTCCGACATGGGCGAGGTCATGGACCGGATCACACTGGGCGCGATGGCGCAGGGGGAGATCGAAGAGTACCTGGGCCTCTTGTACAAGGTCATCGTGAAAAGCGCGTCGTCCTCGGCGCTGCCGACGCCAACGCAGCGCCAGTACGAGAAGGCGCAGGGGATCTTGACGCGTGCGCTCGTGAACGAACTGGCAGGCGACAGCAACAATATCGAGCGATACCGGTATCTGGCGCTTCATCCCGAGTCGGCGACACCCGCCGATATGTGCTGGGTGACGAGAGTGACATTGCATGCGGTGTTGTCGATGCCCGATCCGTATCGCGACTTCATCGTGCTCCCGGCGATGACGAAGGACAGCGAGATCATCCCGTCCCGCGGCAAAAAGACCGATTCCGATTTCAGGCGCCCGCCGCCCACGCAAACCCCGTAAGGAAACGCGAGCGACCCGACGCGTCTCTCGAGGGACGATCGACGCTCCACAATTCGCAACTAACTGTCTGGCAGACCCACGCGCCCAACTGGCTGACGCGCACCCAAACCGTCTTCACCCGCGACGGGAGTACCGCGGCTCTGCCGCGCGCCCAAGGCCCGCGCGGGCCTTGGGCACCGTCGACGGCGCGCGGCGCGCGACAGTGCTAGGCTTTGCGCTGATCGCGCGTCGTGCGGCCCGACGAATCTGGTCGCGCTCGCGGGCGGCTGGCGCAGCACGGCGATGCGTCGCGAGCACGCCCGCCTTGGCTTGCACGACGCTTTCGCCGGGCGCCCACCGCGTGCCACGCAGGCCGACGCGCTCATCAACACAGACGACCGAGGCGAGGTAACGTGCATGAACACACCAGCAAGCAACGACGTTGTCTTTCTGTTCGATGTCGATAACACGCTGCTCGACAACGATCACGTGCTGACTGACCTGCGCGCGCACATGATGCGGCAGTTCGGCGAGGAGAACAGCGCGCGCTACTGGCAGCTTTTCGAGGAACTGCGCAGCGAACTCGGCTATGCGGACTATCTGGGTGCGTTGCAGCGCTACCGTAACGTGCATCACGACGACACGCAGTTGCTGCTGATGTCGTGCTACCTGATTGACTATCCGTTTGCGAACCGCGTGTTCCCCGGCGCGCTCGATGCGCTTCGCTACGCGAGCCAGTTCGGCAAGACGGCGATCCTGTCGGACGGCGATGTCGTGTTCCAGCCGCGCAAGGTGTCGCGCTCGGGCCTGTGGGATGAAGTCGAAGGGCGTGTGCTGATTTACATCCACAAAGAGCTGATGCTCGACGACGTGATCGCGCACTATCCCGCACGCCATTACGTGATGATCGACGACAAGCTGCGCATCCTGACGGCGATGAAAGAGAAGTGGGGTGACCGGCTCACGACGATCTTTCCGCGCCAGGGACACTACGCGCTCGATGTCGCGGAGATCGCGAAGTATCCCGACCCCGACATCACGATCGAACGAATCGGCGAGCTGACGTCGATCGATTTCGATGCGCTGAAGGTGAAAGGGCGCCGTTAGACGTCGCTAGACGCCGCTATTCGCTCATCCACTGGCCGCGCAGATCGCTGCCCTGGAGCAATTCGAGCAGCGTGCCCGCGGGATGACTGAGCCGCCTTGCGGCCAGCGCGATGAATTCCACATCGGGAAGCCCCGGCAGGCTCGCGCTGTTGACAGGCGGCGCGAGCCCACGCGCGGACACATACTGCGATTTCGCTGTGAGCCCGAGCCCGCCGCGCGCCGCGGCGATGCAGCCCGCGTGGCTGCTGCTCGTGCACACCACTTCCCAGCCGAAGCCTTTTTCCGCGAGTGCATTGAGCACGACGGCGCGCGTGACGCTCGGCTCCGCGACCAGCACCAGAGGCAGCGGCTGTTCGAGATCGACCATGGTGCCCGGCCGCGCGCTCCATTCGAGGCGCGAACGCAGCAACGGCGTGCCGCGCCGCTCGCCGAGACGCCGCTTGCCGACGAGCAGGTCGAGCGCGCCGTCATCGAGCAGTCCGTACAGGCGGCTCGTCATGCCGATCGTCAGTTCCAGTTCGACATCGGGATGCGCGTGGCGAAACGCGGCCAGCACGTTCGGCAGCGCGCCAAGCGCGATATCGTCCGAGGTGCCTAGCCGGACGCGTCCTTTCAGCCGTGGTTTGCGAAATTGCGATTCGGCGCGGTTCATGGCTTGCAGGATCACGTTCGCGTGCACGAGCAGCGCCTCGCCGTCGGCCGTCATCGCCAGCGAGTGAGTGTCGCGTACGAAGAGCCGTCTGCCGACGCTTTCCTCGAGGCGGCGAATGTGTTCGCTGACGCTCGACTGGTTCAGCCCGAGCCGCTTGCCGGCTTCCGTGAAGCTGCGGCAAGTGGTGACGGTGGCGAACGTCCTGAGCCAAAGGGGATTGAGCATGCGGCATTGTCATCGGCATCGACGATGACAGTCAATGCCTCCAGGCGACTTCCCGATTGCCGTTGGAATCGATACCATGGACGCTTGCCTCTGGACGAAGCGGCGCGTGGCGCCTGGCTGGTAGCTCGCGGCTCGTGTGTCCACGTTTGACGGCGCACACCGACGGCGAAACGCATCTCCGAGGCGCAGTCGCGAGGCCGGATTCAGCGGCTTCGTCGCGCCTTCGCAAACTTCATCATGACCCGGGATTCCTCACACACCGCGCTGCTCTGGATCGTCGCCGCCGCATTTTTCATGCAGGCGCTCGACACGACGATCGTCAACACGGCTTTGCCGTCGATGGCGAGCAGCCTGCACGCATCACCGCTGGCCATGCAGCCCGTCGTCGTGGCGTACACGCTGACGATGGCGCTTCTCACGCCCGCTTCCGGCTGGTTTGCCGACCGCTTCGGCACGCGCCGTGTGTATTTCGCGGCAATTCTCGTGTTCGTGCTCGGCTCGCTGTGCTGCGCGGCCGCGCATACGCTCGACCAGTTGGTGATCGCGCGCGTGCTGCAAGGCGTGGGCGGATCGATGCTGCTGCCGATCGGGCGGCTTGCCGTGCTGCGCAGGGTGCCGGGCGAGCAATACGTGTCGGCGCTCGCGTTCGTGTCGATTGCGGGACAAGTGGGTCCCATCGTCGGGCCGACGCTCGGCGGCTGGCTCACGCAGGCCATTTCGTGGCACTGGATCTTTCTCGTCAACGTGCCCGTCGGCGCGATCGGGCTTCTGGCCGTGCAGCGTTTCCTGCCGCACGACAACGCCGCGCATCCGCCGCCATTCGATTTCATCGGCTGCGCTCTCCTGTCGTTGGCCATGATCCTGCTCTCGCTCGCCATCGATCCGCCGATGAGCACGCACCGCGTCGAATGGTCGTCGGGCCTTGCGGTGGCGGGTCTGGCTGCCGCGCTCGCCTACATTCCGCATGCGCGCTCGCACACGCGCCCATTGTTCCGGCTCGCGCTCTTCAGTGAGCCGAACTTCAGTGTCGGCCTGGTCGGCAATCTGCTGTGCCGGATCGGATCGAGCGCGGTCCCGTTCATGCTGCCGCTGCTGATGCAGGTGCAACTCGGCTATTCGCCGCTGCGCTCGGGGCTGATGATGCTCCCGGCGGCCATCGCGGGCACCGTGTCGAAGCAATGGATTGCGCCGCTGATCAAACGCTACGGCTACGGGGCGTTTCTGCTCGTCAATACGATGATCGTCGGCTCGACGATCGTCGGCTTCGCGCTCGTGTCGCGCGAGTCCGCGCCGCTGCTTGAAATCACGTTGCTCGTCATCTTCGGCGCGGCCAATTCGATGCAGTTCGCCGCGATGAACAGCGTGACGCTCAAAGGCCTGTCGCATGCCGACGCGGGCAGCGGCAACAGCCTCTTCTCGATGGTGCAGATGCTGGCGATCGGGCTGGGCGTGTCGATCGGCGGCGGGCTCGTGAATCTGTTTTCGGTGCGGCTCGGTTCGGCATCGACGGGATTCATGCTGAGCTTCGCTTGCGTCGGCGTGATCACGTTGCTGTCGGCGCTCGTGTTCCGGCGGCTCGACATGTCGACGGCGCGGCCTGCTGTCGCGGCACGCACGGCGCGATAAAGAGGCACTGGCGCGTCTGATGTTACGTCCGTGCGCAACGCCGTAGGCTGTAGCGCTGCGAAAGCAAAAGCCATAGCGACAATTTCGCGCCCCACTACGCTGGAAAATTTCCCGCCTGGCACGATGAAAAAGCTCGGGCTCGACTACGGCGCGCTGTCGAGAAAATAGCGGTGTTGTTGCCGCTGACGCTCGGCGGCCGCAGACCCAGCGCGCGTCAGGCGCTGGCGAAGGTTGACGAGCATACGCAGGAAATCCTCTCGCGGCTCGCGCGCCGCGCGGCGGGCTGAGTCGTCGGCTGAGTCGTCCGTCGGCGCGTTGCGCGTGGTCACTCGCGCGAGCCGGTCTCGCCGCCTGACGACCAAACAATAAACGCCGGCTGGGTCTGAAGCGACCCTGCCGGCGTTCGCGTTCGCCTTTCGGCCGTCGACGAAAAACGCTATGCGTTGCCCGCCTTCAGTGCCAGGCGGAACTTGTGCAGCAGCGGTTCCGTATAACCGCTCGGCTGCGCGGTGCCTTCGAACACGAGCGCGCAAGCCGCCTTGAACGCGATCGACCGGTCGAAGTCCGGCGCCATCGGCCTGTAGTTCGGATCGCTCGCATTCTGCTGGTCGACGACCTTCGCCATGCGTTCCAGCGTCTGCCGCACGAATTCGGGCTTGACGACGCCGTGACGCAGCCAGTTCGCGATGTGCTGGCTGGAAATGCGCAGCGTCGCGCGGTCTTCCATCAGGCCGACGTTGTTGATGTCCGGCACCTTCGAGCAGCCGACGCCCTGATCGATCCAGCGCACCACGTAGCCGAGAATGCCCTGCGCGTTGTTCTCGACTTCATGGCGGATTTCGTCGTCGCTCCATTGCGCGCGCTCGACGACGGGAATCGTCAGCAGGCCGTCGAGCAGTTCGTCGCGCACGCCGGCGAGGTCGGTGCGCTCCAGTTCCTTCTGCACCGCCTGCACGTCGACCTGATGATAGTGCAGCGCATGCAGCGTCGCGGCCGTCGGCGAGGGCACCCACGCCGTGTTCGCGCCCGCTTTCGGATGGCCGATCTTCTGTTCGAGCATGGCCTTCATCAGATCGGGCATGGCCCACATGCCCTTGCCGATCTGCGCGCGGCCGCGCAGGCCCGCCGCGAGACCGACCAGCACGTTGCTGCGCTCGTACGCGGCAATCCACTTGCTCGACTTCATGTCGCCCTTGCGCATCATCGGGCCGGCTTCCATCGAGCTGTGCATCTCGTCGCCCGTCCGGTCGAGGAAGCCCGTGTTGATGAACGCGACGCGCGCCGCCGCTTCGCCGATGCACGCGGCGAGGTTCACGCTCGTGCGGCGTTCCTCGTCCATGATGCCCATTTTGATCGTGTTGCGCGCGAGGCCCAGCAGATCCTCGACACGCGAGAACAGCTCGCTCGCGAACGCAACTTCGGCGGGACCGTGCATCTTCGGCTTGACGATGTAGATCGAGCCCGTGCGCGAATTCAGCTTGTGCTTGCGGTCGTGCAGCGCGCACAGCGTCGTGACGACGCCGTCGAGAATGCCTTCGGGAATCTCATTGCCGTTGCGATCGAGCACGGCCGGGTTCGTCATCAGATGGCCGACGTTGCGGATGAACAGCAGCGAGCGCCCATGCAGCGTGACGGGCTGCCCGTTGGCGCCGTGATACTCGCGATCTGGGTTCAGGCGGCGCGTGAAGGTCTTGCCGCCCTTCGTGACTTCTTCCGTCAGGTTGCCGACCATCAGGCCGAGCCAGTTGCGATAAAGCTGGACCTTGTCGTCGGCATCGACGGCCGCAACCGAGTCCTCGCAGTCGATGATCGTGCTCACGGCCGCTTCCATCAGCACGTCCTTGACGTTCGCGGGATCGGTCTTGCCGATGGAATCGTTCGCGTCGATCTGGATCTCGAAGTGCAGGCCGTTGTGCCTCAGCAGGACGGCGGAAGGCGCGCTTGCGTCGCCCTGATAGCCGACGAACTGCGCCGGCTCCTGCAGGCCCGTCGTGCCGCTCTTGAGCGCGACCACGAGCTTGCCGTTCTCGACGCGATAGCCGGTCGCATCCTTGTGCGAGGCGCTGGCGAGCGGCGCGGCGTCGTCGAGAAACTTGCGCGCGAACGCAATCACGCGGGCGCCGCGCACCGGGTTGAACTTCGCGGTGCGCTCGGCGCCGTCGGTTTCGTCGATTGCATCGGTGCCGTACAGCGCGTCGTACAGGCTGCCCCAGCGCGCATTCGCCGCGTTCAGCGCGTAACGCTGGTTCGACAGCGGCACGACGAGCTGCGGGCCCGCCTGTTCGGCGATTTCGCGGTCGACGTTATCCGTCGTGGCCTTCACGCTCGCGGGCGCGGGCACGATGTAGCCGATGCTTTCCAGAAAGCTGCGGTAGGCGCGCAGATCGCGCACGGGGCCGGGGTTCGCGCGATGCCAGGTATCCAGTTCGACCTGCAGGCGGTCGCGTTCGGCGAGCAGCGCGCGATTTTTCGGCGCGAGGTCGTGGACGAGGGCGTCGAATCCCGCCCAGAACGCGGCGCTGTCGACACCCGTTCCAGGCAGGGCTTCCTGTTCGATGAACTGTTCGAGATTTGCGGCGACCTGCAATCCGCCGCGTTGGGTCAATTGAGTCATGGGCTGTTCCAAGAAGGGCGTAATCGAATAACGTTGGTCGAATCGTTCAGGGCGCGCTCAGACACTCGTCGTGCCGGCGACGGCCGCGGCACCGGCCTTTGCCACCTGCGCATCCTGATTGGCCTTCACGCCGGACACGCCGACGGCGCCGACCACCTGACCGTTTACCACAACGGGCACGCCGCCTTCCAGCGTGCCCGATAGCGGCGCGCTGAGAAACGCGGTGCGCCCGCCGTTGATCATGTCTTCGTACTGCTTCGACTCGCGCCGGCCCAGCGCCGCCGTGCGGGCCTTGTCCGTGGCGATATAGGCGCTGACAGGCGCGCAGTTGTCGAGGCGCAACAACGACAGCAGATGGCCGCCGTCGTCCACGACCGCGATCGCGACGGCCCACTGGTTGCGTTCGGCTTCGGCGCGAGCCGCTTCGATGATTGTCGTCGACTCGGCGACCGTCAGTACGGATTTTGTCTGCATGGTGCGGTTTCCTGAAACGATTGAGGTGATTCCGGCGACGGACCGTCCGCGCAGGCCGCCGCGATTTGCAAGGCGGCGACCACGCGCACGCACTGCCGACGTGCATGCGAGGCCCAGTCTTATATATGACTTGGCACCCATTGTTCCGCGTTCCGGCCGGCTTGTCGACCCCGATCGAACATGCGTCACCTCCGTTTTTCGCGCCCCAATAAACGCCGGCCCGCGATCCCGGCTGCGCGCCAGGGAAAACCCGCGCTGCGCCGCGATCCGCTTGACCGTCCGGCATATCGCGCGAATAATGCTAATATGTTAGTGAATTGCGGATCCGACCGGGCCTATGTTCGCACTTGACGATCATCTGATTCATCTCGAAGCCGAACCGCTCGCGCGCGATGTCGATGCGCGGAGCGCGAACGCGGTGCTCGCGGCCGGCGTGGCGTGCAGGGCGCCCGTGAACGGCTCGGTGTATGGAACGCTGCTGAACGATCGCGCCGCGCTCCAAGCACTCGGCGAGTCCGTCCACGCCGCGCCGTACAAGGCGCCGCCCAGGGCGCCCGTGCTGTATGCGAAGCCGCGCAATACGCTCGCGGGGCACGGCGCGCGTGTCGTGGTGCCCGACGACGCGCAAGGTGTGCAGGCGGGCGGCTCGCTTGGCATCGTGATCGGGCGAACGGCGTGCCGCGTGCCCGTCGGTGACGCGCTGGCGTGCGTCGCCGGATACACGATCGTCGCGGACCTGTGCGTGCCGCACGAAAGCGTGTATCGGCCGTCCGTGAAATACCGGGCGCGCGACGGCTTTTGCGTGATCGGACCCACGATCGTCGCGAGCCGTCATGTGCCCGATCCCGATACCTTGAACATCGTGATCCGTCGGGAAGGGCGCGAGGCGTTTGCGGCGAGCACGGCGACGTCGATCCGCCGCGTCGCGCAACTGGATCGCCGATGTCACCGACTTCATGACGCTCGCGCCCGGCGACGTGCTGACGCTCGGCGTCCCGCACGGCGCGCCCGTCGCGCATGCGGGCGACGCAGTCAGCATCGCCATCGCCGATTGGCCGCCGCTGCACTTTTCGATGACGGCGAAAGGAGGCGAACGATGATGCGCGGCCGGGTTGCCTACGCAGGCGCGATTCACGAAGCGTATCCGCACGAACGCGGCGTGCGGCTGGCGGATGGCCGCGTGCGCCGCGAGGATGAACTCGTGTGGCTTGCGCCCATCGAGCCGGGCACGATCATCGCGCTCGGTCTGAACTATGCGGAGCACGCGAAAGAGCTGCAATTCTCGAAGCAGGAGGAGCCACTCGTTTTTCTGAAAGGGGCGGGCAGTGTGATCGGTCATCGCGGCGTCACGCGGCGTCCTTCGGATGCGACTTTCATGCACTACGAGTGCGAACTGGCCGTCGTGATCGGACGATCGGCGAAAGGCGTGACGCGCGAGCACGCGATGCAGCACGTGGGCGGCTACATGATCGCCAACGACTACGCGATCCGCGATTACCTCGAAAACTACTATCGGCCGAACCTGCGGGTAAAGAACCGCGACGGCGGCACGGTGCTGGGCCCGTGGTTCGTCGATGCCGGCGACGTGACCGATGTCGCGCAACTCGAATTGCGCACGTACGTGAACGGCGCGCTGCAGCAGCGAGGCAACACGCGCGACCTGGTGACGGACATCCCCGCGTTGATCGAATACCTGAGCAGCTTCATGACGCTTGCGCCCGGCGACATCATCCTGACGGGGACGCCCGAAGGCGTGATCAATGTGAACGCGGGCGATGAAGTCGTGTGCGAGATCGACGGTCTGGGCCGACTCGTCAACGTGATTGCTTCCGACGCCGACTTTCATCGCGACCGACCGCGCGACTGATCCTTCAGGACTTGCAATGCGAATCGACCATCTGATCAACGGCAAACCGAAAGCCGCGCGCGACTACTTCGAAACGCTGAATCCGGCGACGCAGGAAGTGCTCGCGGAAGTGGCGAGCGGCACGGCAGACGATATCGATGCCGCTGTGCGCGCCGCGAAAGACGCGTTTCCCGCATGGGCCGCGACGCCCGCGAGCGAGCGCGCGAAGCTCGTGCGCAAGCTCGGCGAGCTGATCGCGAAGCACGTGCCCGAACTCTCCGATACGGAAACGCGCGACACAGGGCAGACCATTTCGCAGACGCGCAAACAACTGGTGCCGCGCGCCGCCGACAACTTCACGTACTTCGCCGAAATGTGCACGCGCGTCGATGGCCACACGTATCCGACGCAGTCGCATCTGAACTACACGCTGTTTCATCCTGTCGGCGTGTGCGCGTTGATTTCGCCGTGGAATGTGCCGTTCATGACGGCGACGTGGAAAGTGGCACCGTGCCTCGCGTTCGGCAACACGGCCGTGCTGAAGATGAGCGAACTGTCGCCGCTCACGGCTTCGATGCTCGGTCAGCTCGCGCTGGAGGCGGGCATTCCCGCGGGCGTGCTGAACGTCGTGCACGGTTACGGCAAGGACGTGGGCGAGCCGCTCGTCGCGCATCCCGATGTCCACGCCATTTCGTTTACGGGTTCGACGGCGACGGGCAACCGGATCGTGCAGACAGCGGGCTTGAAGAAGTTCTCGATGGAACTGGGCGGCAAGTCGCCCTTCGTGATCTTCGACGACGCCGACTTCGAGCGCGCACTCGACGCCGCTGTCTTCATGATCTTCTCGAACAACGGCGAGCGCTGCACGGCGGGCTCGCGCATTCTGGTGCAGAAGTCGATATACGCGCGCTTCGCGCAGCGTTTCGTCGAGCGCGCGCAGCGTCTGAGTGTCGGCGATCCCCTCGACGAGAAAACGGTCATCGGACCGATGATCAGTCAGGGGCACCTCGCGAAAGTGCGCAGCTATATTGAACTCGGTCCGAAGGAAGGCGCGACGCTCGCATGCGGCGGACTCGACACGCCGTCGCTGCCGCACGCGCTGAAGCACGGTAATTTCGTCACGCCGACCGTATTCGTCGACGTCGACAATCGCATGCGTATTGCTCAAGAGGAAATCTTCGGCCCCGTTGCGTGCCTGATTCCGTTCGACGACGAAGCGCACGCGATTCGCCTTTCCAACGATATTTCGTACGGTCTGTCGAGCTATGTCTGGACGGAGAACACGGGCCGCGCGCATCGCGTGGCAGCCGCCATCGAGGCGGGCATGTGCTTCGTGAACAGCCAGAACGTACGCGATCTGCGTCAGCCGTTCGGCGGGACCAAAGCGTCGGGTGTCGGTCGCGAAGGCGGCACGTGGAGTTATGAAGCGTTTCTGGAGCCGAAGAACGTGTGCGTCTCGCTCGGTTCGCATCACATTCCGCGCTGGGGCGCATGAGCGCCGCTCGCAACGAGCACACAGGAGAACGCGATGGGCAAGCTCGCATTGGCCGCGAAAATCACCCATGTGCCTTCGATGTATCTGTCGGAGCTCGATGGGCCGCACAAGGGTTGCCGGCAGGCCGCCATCGACGGGCATCGTGAAATCGGCCGGCGCTGCCGCGAACTGGGCGTCGACACGATCGTCGTGTTCGACGTGCACTGGCTCGTCAACAGCGAATATCACATCAATTGCGCGCCGACCTTCGCGGGCATCTACACGAGCAACGAGTTGCCGCATTTCATCAACAACATGGCCTATTCGTATGCGGGCAATGTCGAACTCGGCAAACGCATTGCCGAAGTCGCGAACGAAATGGGTGTAAAGAGCCGCGCGCATAGCGATACGTCGCTCGAACTCGAATACGGCACGCTGGTGCCGATGCGCTATATGAACGCGGACCAGCGCTTCAAGACCGTGTCGATCGCGGGTTGGTGCATGTGGCACGACCTGCCAACCAGCGCGCGTTTCGGGCTTGCGGTGCGCAAGGCAATCGAGGAACGGTACGACGGTACAGTTGCGATTCTCGCGAGCGGCTCGCTGAGCCATCACTTCGCGAACAACGGCACGGCCGAGCAGTTCATGCACAAGGTGTGGGACCCGTTTCTCGAACAGACGGACCGGCATGTCGTGTCGCTGTGGGAGAACGGCGACTGGAAAACTTTCTGCGCGATGCTGCCGCTTTACAACGAAAAGTGCTGGGGCGAGGGCGGCATGCACGACACGGCGATGCTGCTGGGCGCGCTCGGCTGGGATCGTTACGAAGGCAAGGCAGAAGTGGTGACGCCTTATTTCGGCAGTTCGGGCACGGGGCAGATCAACGCGGTTTTCCCCGTCACGCCGCTGCCCGCCTGATCGAAGGAGCATAGACGTGCCGCATCTCACACTCGAATACAGCGCCAATCTGGCGAACGACGAAAGCATCGCCACGCTGTGCCGCCTGCTGGCTCAATGTCTGGATGCGCAACGCGAGAACGGCGAGCGTGTGTATCCGACTGGGGGCATACGCGTGCGTGCTTTGCGCTGCGAACAGTTTTGCATGGCCGACGGCAGGGCCGACGCCGCGTTCCTGCATGCGAATCTCAAGATCGGCGCAGGCCGGTCGGAGCGCGCAAAGAAATCGACGGGCGATGCGCTGTTCGACGTCATTAAACAGCACTTCGCGGAAATCTTCGAAAAACAAGGGCTGGCGCTCTCGCTGGAAATCAACGAATTCAGTGAAGCGGGCACGTGGAAGCACAACAATCTGCACGCGCGCGTGAAGACCTGACGGCGCGCCTCGGAGAGAACCATCATGCTGGACGAACCAACCATTCGCGAGCTGGCCGCGAAGCTGGATCATGCCGAGCGAACCCGCACGCAATTGCGCCATTTTTCCGCTGCGTATCCCGACATGACCATCGAAGACGGTTATGCGATCCAGCGCGAGTGGGTGAAGATGAAGCTGGCCGACGGGCGTGTGATCAAGGGGCGCAAGATAGGTCTGACGTCGCGCGCGATGCAGCGTTCGTCGCAGATCGACGAGCCCGACTACGCGCCGCTTCTGGACAGCATGTTCATCGAGAGCGGTCAGGACATTCGCGCGGACCGCTTTATCGCGCCGCGTATCGAAGTGGAACTCGCGTTCATTCTGGCGAAGCCGCTCAAGGGGCCCGGCGTGACGCTGTTCGACGTGCTCGATGCGACGGCCTACGTGTCGCCCGCCGTCGAGATCATCGATGCGCGCATCGAGC
This sequence comes from Paraburkholderia bengalensis, assembly GCF_037126505.1. Taxonomy (NCBI): domain Bacteria; kingdom Pseudomonadati; phylum Pseudomonadota; class Betaproteobacteria; order Burkholderiales; family Burkholderiaceae; genus Paraburkholderia; species Paraburkholderia bengalensis. The sequence goes on along the minus strand of NZ_JACFYJ010000005.1, from coordinate 102,165 downwards.
AGTTCGATCGCGAAACCAGGGCGCCGCGCAAGGTATTCGACACCATTTCCGATTTTGCCGCCAATGCAGGGGTGGTGCTGGGCGGCCGTCCCGTGCGTCCGATGGAGGTCGATCTGCGCTGGGTCGGCGCGTTGCTCTACAAAAACGGTTCGATCGAAGAGAGCGGTCTCGCGGCCGCCGTGCTCAATCACCCGGCGACGGGCGTCGCGTGGCTCGCGAACAAGATCGCGCCTTACGACGAAAGCCTGAATGCCGGCGACGTCATCCTCAGCGGCTCGTTTACGAGTCCGCTTCGCGCGAGCGCAGGCGACACGTTTTACGTCGATTACGGTCCGCTCGGTAGTTTCGCGCTCAATTTCGTCTAGGCGCTTTTTTGAAAACTGCCTGATTGTCGGCGCATCGCGGCACAATGAGCGCTTCGTGCCTCGCGTTGCGTAGCCGGATGCACGCATAGCGTGGACGCTTTCGATGCGGAGCCGGCGCCATGACGTCATCCATCAAGCTCGTGCTGTTCGACATGGAAGGGGTGCTGTCGCACTACGATCGCGCAGCGCGCACGCAGCGCATGGCGCAACTCACGGGGAAGTCGCCCGATGCCGTGCGCCACGCAATCTGGGATTCGGGACTCGAAGCGCGTGCCGACTCGGGGCAGATCGGCGACGACGCCTACCTGCGCGAACTTGGCGACATGCTCGGCTGCACGGTCAGCCGCGATGATTGGCTGACTGCGCGGCACGCGTCGATTACGCCGAACCTGGACACGCTGGCTGTCGCAAGACGTGTGGCCGCCCGCCGCGCGATCGCCGTTCTGACCAATAACTGCCATCTCGTCACGGACTACATCGCGTATCTGAATCCGCCCGTTGCGCAGCTTTTTGGTGCGCGCGTGTTCGCTTCCGCCGCGTTCGGCGCGGCCAAGCCCGCGGCAAGAGCATATCTGGGGTGCGTCGCGCGGCTGGGTGTCGACGCGAGCGACACGCTATTCATCGACGATTCTGAAGCGAATGTCGCGGGCGCTATGGCTGCGGGACTTCGCGCGTATCGGTTCGTGAGCGCCGAGGCCTTGTCGGAAGAACTGGCGCGATTCGATCTGCTTTGACGCGAGCGTGTCATGCCCCCGCGTTGCGTCGCACGAAGCGCTGTTCGACGACCGTCTTTCCCCAATGTGTGCCTTCCGCCTCTTCGACGAGCCGGAAGCCGAACGCTTCATAAAGATGACGCGCGGCGTCGAGGCCTTTGAAAGTCCATAGATACGTTTCGTCGAAACGCGCATCCACGAAAGCCATCGCACGCGTCATCAGTTGCCGGCCGAGGCCCGAGCCGCGCAGCGTGTCGTCGACGATGAACCAGCGCAAATGCGCAACCCGCGTGGCCGGGTTGCCGTCGATCGCGAGCGATGCGAGTGTCCGGCTGTTATCGACGACGAGCCAAAGCTGCTTGTCAGGATCGGGCAGCGACGCCGCAAACTCTGCAAGCCCCGTCGCCACGATCTTCTCGAAGTACGCGCCGAAGCCCGAGTGCTGCGAGTAATAGCGCGCATGAAGGCTGGCGACATCGCCGATGCAGCCCGGCTGATAACCCTCGACGATGGGCGCGGTCACCACCGGCGGCTGCAATTCCTTCGCGTCGTTGTCCTGCGCGAGCGCGCTCGCATACAGCGACAGCGCGCGCACCAGCGCTTGCTGATCCGAAGGCGCGAGCTTGCGCAGCGCGCTCGACACCTGTTCCGTCGCGAACTTGTCGATTTTCTTGCGAAGCTGCTGGCCCGCCCTGGTCAGATAAAGCTCGGAGGAACGTGCATCGTCGCTCGAAACCGTGCGCTCCACGAGCCCCGCTGTTTCCAGTTTCGCGATCTGCCTGCTCGCGTTGGACTTGTCGAGCCGCAGCAAATGCGTGAGATCGCGTGCCTGCATGCCCGGCGTCGCGCCGATTTCCAGAATGGCGTGCACGGCGGACGGCGCAAGGTCACTGTCGGCGAGCGTGGCGCGCATGAAACCGAGTTCGCGCACGAGCTTGCGCGAGAATTCGCGCAATTGAAGAATGGTGCTGTCGCGCGACTGAGCGGGTCTGTCGACGATATCCATGGCTGTTCCTGAACAGTGCATAAGTTGCGGTATGCAACCATATGCAACGCACTATAGTTGCGATCCGCAACTTATGCAAGCGGCCGCGAAGCGCGCGAGCCGACGGCGACCGGCTTAGCGTCCCGTCTCGGGCACAGCGTCTTGCGCGACGGTCACGACGGCGGGCAGCGAGTCATGCGTGACGTGCGAGAGCTTCATCATGCGTGGCTGCAGCAGCAGCGCGACGAGGCCGCTCCAGCCCGTCTGATGCGATGCGCCGACGCCGCGTCCGTTGTCGCCGTGAAAGTACTCATGGAACAGGATCAGATCCTGTGAGCGCGGATCGGCTTGCAATAACGGATACGCAGTCATCACGGGCCGCACGCCTTGCTCGTTCTTCAGAAAGAGCGTGGTGACACGTCGCGCGAGATCGTCGGCGACCTCGCTGAGCGAGCTTGCATCGCCCGAGCCCGCGGGATGTTCGATGCGGAATCCGTCGCCGTAGTAGCGATGGAACTCGTACAGCGATTCGATCAGCAGATAGTTGACGGGCATCCAGATGGGGCCGCGCCAGTTCGAATTGCCGCCGAACACGCGCGAGTTCGACTCGGCAGGCTGATACTGGACGCACACGTTCACGCCGTCGTGGCTGAACTCATACGGTGCGTCGAGGTGCACGCGCGACAGTGCCCGCACGCCGTGCGCGGAGAGGAACTCGTTTTCGTCGAGCGCGCGCCTGAGCAGCGATTTCATCCGGTGGCCTCGCAACAGCGACAGCAATGTCGTGTTGCCTTTGCCGGGCTCCGTCCATCGTGACACAAGCTTTGCAAGATTCGGCCGGTGATCGAGAAACCACGCGAGACGCTCACGCAGCCCCGGCAAATGGCCATAGATGCCTTCGTCGAGCACGTGCACGGCGAAGAGCGGAATCAGGCCGACGATCGAGCGAATGCGCATCGGCACACGCGTTCCGTCGGGCAGATGCAGCACGTCATAGAAAAATTCGTCTTTTGTATCCCACAAGCCCGTGTTGCACGTCTCACCGCAACTGACGGCTTCCGCGATATACAGGAAGTGCTCGAAGAACTTCACGGCGATCTCGACATACGCGGCGTTTTCCATCGCGAGTTCGAGGCCGATCTGCATCAGGTCGAGCGCATACGAGGCCATCCACGCGGTGCCGTCCGCCTGATCGATGCGCCCGCCCGTGGGCAACGGAGAAGAGCGGTCGAAGATGCCGATGTTGTCGAGCCCCAGAAACCCGCCCTGGAAGATGTTGCGATCGTCGGCGTCCTTGCGGTTGACCCACCACGAGAAGTTGAGCAGCAGCTTATGGAACATCACTTCGAGAAACTCGTGATCGCCGACGCCCGTCACTTCGCGGTCGAGTTCATACACGCGCCACGTCGCCCATGCATGCACAGGCGGATTCGCGTCGCCGAACGCCCATTCGTAGGCGGGCAGCTGGCCGTTGGGGTGCATGTAGCGCTCTTTCACGAGCAGTTGCAGCTGCTTCTTCGCGAAGTCGGGATCGATCAAGGCGAACGCCACGGCATGAAACGCGAGATCCCATGACGCGTACCACGGGTACTCCCATTTGTCCGGCATCGACACGATGTCGCCATTGCACATGTGCCGCCAGTCGGCGTTGCGGCCATGTCTGCGCTCGCGCGGCGGCGCCGGTTGGCCGGGATCGCCGTCGTGCCAGCGCGTCACGTCGAACTGGTAATACTGTTTGGTCCACAGCATGCCGGCGAGCGCCTGCCGCTGCACGAGACGCGCATCGGCGTCGGCGATGTCGTGCTGAAGCGCTGCGTAGAACTCGTCGGCCTCCGCTTCGCGGCGCGCGAAAAGCGCCGGCAGATCGAGCGGCGCGGCATCGTCGGGCGACTCGGGACGCCAGCGCAAATACATCACGGCGCGTTCGTGCGGCGCGATCTGCATCGACACATGCGCGGCGGCGCGCGTGCCGGCATCGCGGCGGATGGCCTTTTCGTCGCCGTCGACGAGGTAATCGTTGAAGCCGTCCTTGAATGGTCCTTCGCCGTCGATGCCGAAAATGCGGCGCACGTTGGTCTCGTTCTCGCAGAACAACCATTCGACGGGCTGTTGCGCATGCGCCGTCACGATCGTCGTGCCGAGCGAGGGATTGCGGGCGATCACGCGCGCGCCGTCGGCACGCGTGTCGAGCGTCAGCGAAGGCTTGCCGGGCTTGCCCGACCACGACCAACGGTTGCGCGCCCAGAACTGCGGCAGCAGATGCAGCGCGGCTGTGCGGTCGGAGCGGTTCTCGACACTCACGCGCATCGCGATGTCATCGGGCGTGTGCTTCGCATATTCGATCCACACGTCGAAGTAGCGGTTGTCGTCGAACACGCCCGTGTCGAGCACTTCATATTCGGGCTGATCCGCGCCGCGCCGCGCGTTTTCCTCGATCAGGTCCCGATAAGGGTAGGCGTCGTGCGGATACTTGTAGAGCATCTTCATGTACGAATGCGTCGGCGTGCCGTCGACGTAGAAGTAAAGCTCCTTCACGTCCTCGCCGTGATTGCCTTGCGCATTCGTCAGCCCGAACAGCCGTTCCTTGATGATGGCATCGCGCCCGTTCCACAGCGCGAGCGACACGCACCAGTCGAGGGGGTCGTTGCCGAATCCGCCGATGCCGTCCTCGCCCCAGCGATACATGCGGCTGCGCGCATGATCGTGCGGAAAGTACTCCCACGCCGTGCCGTATTCGCTGTAGTCCTCGCGGACGGTACCCCACTGGCGGTCGCTCAGGTACGGTCCCCAGCGGCGCCATCGGGCGATGTCGGGACCGTGAAGACGCGCACCTTCCTTCGACTGAAGCAGATTGATAGCGCCTGGCAGCTGCATGGTGCCTCCCGAATCGAACGTCCGGCACGTTCATGGATGAACGTCCGTGCTTTTTCCATCACGTCTCGCGCCGCGCCGCTCTGATCGCGCAGCAGCCGACACCTCACGGAACCTATCATTTTCATTCCGTCGCGCGATGTGTGCATACTTGGGGACATCACATCGCTGGAAGCTTCGACATGGTTGCGAACCTCGCACGCGCGTGGCTGAGCTTCAGTGCGCCGGTGGCCGCCGCGCAGGCGGCCGGCCGACCGCTCGTAGCGCTGGAATCGACGATCATCGCGCACGGCATGCCTTACCCGCACAACGTGCGCACCGCGCGCGAAGTGGAGGCGCTGATTCGCGGCATGGGCGCCGAGCCCGCGACGATCGCCGTGCTTGGCGGGCGAATCCGCATCGGGCTGTCGGACGACGAGCTCGAACTGATCGGCCGTTCCGATGCGGTGCACAAGGTCAGCCGCCGCGATTTGCCTGCCGTGCTCGCGAGCGGTGCGCCTGGCGCGACGACCGTCGCGGGCACGATGATCTGCGCGGCGCTCGCGGGCATCGAAGTGTTCGTGACGGGCGGCATCGGCGGCGTGCATCGGGGCGCGTCCGAAACCTTCGACATTTCCGCCGACTTGCAGGAGCTGGCGAAGACGTCTGTCGCCGTGGTTTGCGCGGGCGCGAAATCGATCCTCGACATCGGCCTGACGCTCGAATACCTGGAGACGCATGGCGTGCCCGTGCTGAGTTGCGAGCAGGACAATTTCGCCGCGTTTTACACACGCGACAGCGGCTTTCGCGCGGATTTCAGACTCGACGACCCAGCCGCGCAGGCGCGCTTCATCCGCGCCAAATGGGACCTGGGGCTCGCGGGCGGCGTGGTGTTGAGCACGCCCGTGCCGCAGGCGGTGGAGATGCCGTCCGCGGAGATCGACGCGTTGACCCGCCAGGCACTCGCCGAGTGTGCCGCGCAAGGCATCACAGGGAAGGCTGTGACGCCTTTCCTGCTGGCGCGGATCAAGGCCCTGACGGGCGGACGCAGTCTCGCGACCAATATCGCGCTGGTGAAGCACAACGCCGAAGTTGGCGCACGGCTCGCGCTGGCGCTCGCCGACACGCAGCGCGATCGGGCGGACTAGCGTGTGGTCGGCGGTGGCGCTGTTACGCGGCCGTCACCTGTATCTGATAGAGACCCCACGGGCTCAACACGAAGCGGTCCTTCAGCGGCTTGGTCGCGAGTTCGGCAATGTGGTCCGCGTCGTAGATGGCCCACAACGGGCCCAGCCCGCCCAATGCCATCGGCTTGCCGTCCAGATGTGTCGCGACGATGAAGCGCCACGCGCGCACGTTCTCGAGCGTGGTCTGCACGACGTAGCCGTCGACGGCGCGCATGCCGATTCGGGTGTCGCCCGCCGTGGGCGCGCCGGCCTGCTCCAGCACGCTCGTCAGCAACGGACCACTCAGCGTGTGCGGCTTCGCGTCGTATTCGATCGTGGGCTTGATCGTCACGGCGGGCATGGCAGTGAGCGTCGGATAATCGAACGTGTAAGCGCCCGAGAATTTCACCAGCTGCCTGTTCATCATCTGGTCGAACGCCGGGTCGAGCGCGCCGCGGTTCGTGCGGCTGATCGCCCCCGAGAGCGTCAATATCGCAGGCGCTGGTGCGCACGCAGCGTGGTCGCGTTTCGCGCCTGTTGCGCTCGTCGCAGTGAATGCAGACGTCGTGGTAACGCCCAGCATAGCGGCGCTGGTCAGGAACTCGCGTTTTTTCATCTTCGATGGCTCCGCTGATGGCGTCCTGTGATCATCGTCGGATGATAGGGCATCGCGATGAACGTGCGTGTGACTGCGGACTCGGGCGGTTTCAGTGAATGCTTCACGAGCACACAGCCATTCGCCGACGTTGGATGGTCCGTGCGCCAATCAGAAAATCTGAACGCTTCGATCCGAATTACGCGTTTTTCTTACGACGCGGATTCCGGCATAGTAGCCGCAACACACCCCCGCGAGACTGCGACTGCCATGAACATGCGCACCGACCCTTCGTTGCTGGTCGATCCTCAACTGAACTTCGCGACTGCGGCATCGGGAATCTGCATTCCCTATGTCGAGCGGGGCGCGGGCGAGCCCGTTGTGTTCGTGCACGGCTCGCTGTGCGACTACCGCTATTGGGACGCGCAGATCGAACCACTGTCCGCGCATTTCCGCTGTATCGCACCGAGCCTCAGTCACTATTGGCCCGCCGCCGAAGCCTGTATTCAGAACGAGTTCGGCTGGCATGCGCATGTGGGCGAACTGGCGGAATTCATTGCGGCGCTGGATCTCGCGCCTGTTCATCTCGTCGGGCATTCGCGCGGCGGATGTGTTGCGTTTCAACTCGCGCGCGACTATCCGCGTCTCGTCAAGACGCTGACGTTGGCCGACCCCGGGGGTCCGCTGCAACTGGATAACACGCGCGAAGCGTCGTTGCCGCCGTCGATGAACGCGTTGCGCGCCAAGGTAGCGGACATGATCGAAGCGGGCGTCGTGGAGGCCGGTCTCGAACTGTTCGTCGATTCCGTCAGCGCGCCCGGTGCGTGGAAAAAAAGCACGGCGGCTTTTCGCAGAATGGCCGTCGACAATGCGAGCACGCTGCCCAAGCAGTTCAGCGATCCGCTGCCCGCCTATTCGCGCGACGCAGCGGCGCAGGTCGCATGCCGCACGCTGCTGATCGATGGGCAGAAAAGCCCGCGCATGTTCCGCAACAACGTCGACAGCCTCGAACAGTGGATCTATCTCGCGCAGCGCGAAACCATAACGGGGGCATCGCACGGCATGAACGTGGCGAACCCGGCGGCGTTCAACCGCATGCTGCGCTCCTTCCTCGATCACTGAGGCCCGTCGCGCGTCTCGTCAGACGAGACGCAACACCATCTGGACTTCGCGTTCGGCATCGTCGGCGAAATCGTCGTCGCACGGATCTTCTTCGACCGCTTCGAAACCCGCCGACCGGTACAGCGCGATTGCGCTGGCATTCGCGGCGCCCGTGTTGAGCGCAATATGCGTGAGGCCCATCGCGCGCGCGTGCTCGGTCGCGGCGACGATCAGTCGCCGCGCGATGCCGTTCCTGCGATGCGTCTGCACGACGAACAAGCCCCACAGAAAGCCTTTCTGCTGGACGGGGCGTAACGGATAACGCCTCAGCCCCGCCACGGCGACGAGCGTGCCCGCAGCAAACGCGCCGAACACGACCTGATTGGCCGTTGCGGCGATGCGCGCCACGATTTCATCGATCGATCGTTTTTCTTCTTCTTCTCGCGTCGACAGGAACGACTCCGGCGCTTCGTCGATAGCGAGCAGACGCAGCGACGCATACGCCGTGGCATCGCTTGCGCTCAAGGGACGGATGGTCGGGTGGTCGGTTGCCATCGCGTGAGTTTAAGGCACGAGCGCAAAGGCGTTGCCTGCTGCGTTTTCCTAAGGCACCCGACGCTCAGGCGAATCTCAACCCGGTTTCCTGCATCGCGTCGCGCAAGCCCAGCTTTGGATAGTGCTTGTCGATAGCTAGCAGATCGCTGTGCATTTCTTCGAGCAACCAGTCGCGCAGCCTATCGACAAGCGGGCGCAATGGCTTGTTCGCGGGCCGCACCAGACAGCATCGGCGGTCGGTCACGATCACATCGTCGTGCGCGGGCCGCAGCGCACCTCGCGCGAGCCAATGCGATACCACGTCGAGCCAGCCGGCCGCGATGCCCTCGCCGAGCAGCGCAGCCTGCACGACGGCCGCGCAATCGCCGGGACTCGACGTGTTCGCGGTGCAACGCCCCTGTTGAACCAGCGTATTGAAGCGCGTCTGCCAGCCATCGTGGTCCTGGTCCGCGACGAGCAGCGTATCCCCATGCGCATCGCCCGCGTCCGCTTCTGCAGCCTCCAGATAGCGCTCGCTGCACACGGGCACCCACGTTTCCGGCATCAGCAGCAAAGCGTGTTCGTCGATCTCGCTGTCGTGCAGAAAACGCATGCCGAGATCCACATCGTTGACGGGGCCGCCGTCGCGCGACGCAAGAAGCTGGAAGCGCAGGTCGACATGAGGGAAGGCGCGGTTCAGCCGGCTCATGCGCGGCATCAGCCAGTGCGTCGCAAAGCCCGTGGACACGGACAGCGTGACCGGCTCGACGCCAGTCGCGCGCGCTTCGATTTCGCTGATGGCGTTTTCGATGCCGTTGAAGCCTTCCGAGATCGCGCGATAGAGGATCTTGCCGCTCCCCGTCAGTTCGATGCCGCCGCGCATGCGTTCGAACAGACGCACGCCGAGATGGTCCTCCATCCGCGCGAGCATGCGGCTCACGGCGGGTTGGCTGACGACGAGTTCCTGCGCCGCGCGCGTGAAGTTGCCGCAGCGCGCGGCCGCTTCGAACACGAAGAGCGCATTGGCACTCGGCAATTTCTTGCGGAGATTGGGCATGACCTGATGTTATGTCTGATCCAGCCGCGCAAACATTGCGGCAAGCCCGTAGTGCCGCCGCGTTCGTGTATCCGCATGCTTCATGCAAGACGCTGCGCGATGGCCGCGCCGACCTCCTCCGTGCTCGCCTTGCCGCCAAGATCGCCCGTATGCGGGCCTTGCTTGAGCACGGCTTCGATGGCGGCGAGGATTGCGTCGTGGGCTTGGCGCTCCTGGCCCTGGCCGTTGCCGAGAAAGTCGAGCATCATCGCCGCGGACCAGATCATCGCGATCGGATTGGCGATGCCTTTGCCGGCGATGTCGGGCGCGGAGCCGTGTACGGGTTCGAACAGGGACGGGAACACGCGATCCGGATTCATGTTGGCGGAAGGCGCGATGCCGATCGTGCCCGTGCAGGCGGGGCCGAGATCGGACAGGATGTCGCCGAACAGGTTGGTCGCGACCACGACGTCGAAGCGGTCCGGATTCAGCACGAAGCGCGCGCACAGAATGTCGATGTGCTGCTTGTCCCACGTCACGTCGGGATATTGCGCGGCCACTTCGGCTGCGCGCGCATCCCACCAGGGCATGCTGATCGAGATGCCGTTGCTCTTCGTCGCCACGGTGATCTTCTTCGCGCGACGCTGCGCGAGATCGAACGCGAACTTGAGCACGCGCTCCGAGCCTTTGCGCGTAAAGATCGACTGCTGCACGACGAATTCGCGCTCGGTGCCTTCGAACATCGTGCCGCCCACCGACGAATATTCGCCCTCGGTATTCTCGCGCACGATCATGAAATCGATATCACCCGCCTTGCGACCCGCCAGCGGAGACGGCACGCCGTCGAACAGACGAGCGGGGCGCAGATTGATGTACTGCTCGAACTCGCGGCGGAACTTCAGCAGCGAGCCCCACAGCGAGATGTGATCGGGCACGGTGGCAGGCCAGCCGACCGCGCCGAACAGAATGGCGTCCATGCCTTCGAGCTGTGTCTTCCAGTCGTCCGGCATCATCTGGCCGTGCTGCGCATGGTAGTCGCAACTCGCCCATTCGATATGCCGGTAATCGAGGCCGATTCCGTAGCGCTTGCTGACGATATCGAGCGCGCGCAGCGCTTCGGGCATGACTTCCTTGCCGATGCCGTCGCCGGGAATCACTGCGATGCGATAAGTGCGGGTCATATGCGAGTCCTTGTCGGAAGATGGTTGAAATGCAGCTGCGTTGGGTTCGGCCTGTTGGCGCCGTTATTCGCGACTATGCACGAAGTGTGAATGAAGCGCTCAATTCGAAACCGTACCGATCATGTGTAAATAGCGGTGCGACAGGCGTCTTGCACAGCGCCGCGGAACGTAATGTCGGCGGCGTTCGTGCGCAATAGGCCGTTTATTGCGGTCTATCATGTCAGGGACAGCATTCGTTATCGAAGGAGACGATCATGCCTTCTCATCCGCCCGCCACTGCGGCCGACAAGCCTCGAGACCCCAAAAGAAGCTCGACGGGCAAGCCACCGTCACAAGCGCCACGCAACGACCAGCTCGATGCCGATGCAGCCGAGCCAGTACCACACGAGCATCTTCCTAGCCGCAGCGACGATAACTGAGGTGAGCGCGTGCGCGCCGGCAGAGGTGACACGCTTCATCTCGCAACCCAATCTGTCGAAACGAAATCGCGCCGCACAGCCCGTCGGCGCGTTTCGATCTTGTGCCGTATTTGCCTTCGCACTGACATGTCACGCAAACCGTCCGGTCGGTAACGCGGACCGTTAAGTGACGCCACCGAACCCTCGTGTTGCCACCCAGGGTAACTACCGACGCGAGAGTGCTCATCAATTGTCAAATGATGTGTTTAGAATGACGCTTCTATTGCTGCTTCGCACAAACAACTATTCATTGCGAACAGCCATGCTATTCGAATGACACAGTGCGGCCCCGCTGTGAACGTGGCGTCAGTCCATTTAGTAAGACTAACGGGAGTCGCGTGAATGCACACTCGGCATCGGGCAGTCCATACGGCATCGGAGTGGGTCGTTCCAGTTCATCGGCAAGCAGGACTCAATCTGCATACGAATAGGCGATTGAGTGACAAGGCGGCTACAGCGCGCGTGCGTCAGGCCGCCGTCGAGTAACTCGTCCACATTTAGCGCAGCGAAAGCAATGCGCAGGCCGCGCAAGCGGCCGGAACGATCAGTCGGGGAGACCAGTCAACGGCTGCATCTGCGAACCAGCCTTTGACGATCGGAGAGTTTCGCAACGAACGTCTGATAGGTGTAAAGGATGACTAATCGAATTGCTGTGATAACGGGCGGTATGGGCGGCCTGGGCGAGGCCATCAGTATCCGTCTGCACGACGCGGGATATCGTGTGGTCGTGACGTGCTCGCCGGGAAACACGTGCTCGGACGATTGGCTCGCGTCGATGGAAGCAGCGGGCCGGGTGTTCTACGCCTATCCTGTCGATGTCGCCGACTACGACTCATGCTATGCATGCATCGCGAAGATCACGGCAGAGGTCGGACCCGTCGATATCCTCGTCAACAATGCCGGCATCACGCGCGACATGACATTGCGCAAGCTCGACAAGGTGAACTGGGACGCTGTCATGCGCACCAATCTCGATTCCGTCTTCAACATGACGAAGCCGGTGTGCGAAATGATGATGGAGCGCGGCTGGGGCCGGGTCATCAATATTTCGTCGGTGAACGGCTCGAAGGGTTCTGTCGGGCAGACCAACTATGCGGCAGCGAAGGCCGGCATGCATGGCTTCACGAAGGCGCTTGCGCTTGAAGTGGCGCGCAAGGGCGTGACTGTCAACACGATTTCGCCCGGCTATCTCGCAACGAAAATGGTTACGGCGATTCCGCAGGACATTCTCGACACGAAGATCCTACCGCAGATTCCCGCTGGCCGACTCGGCAAGCCGGAAGAAGTGGCCGCGCTCGTCGCATTTCTCTGCACGGACGACGCGGGCTTCATCACGGGCGCGAACCTGGCCGTCAATGGCGGCCAGCATATGAACTGATCACATAACGACATACAAGGGCCCATGCATGTCTGGCGAAGGCGGACCAAGGGGCCCGACGAGGAAGAAGTGGTGGAGACAAAACAACAGCTTTATCAATGCCGGTGCACGAACCAGGTCGTCGTCGTGAATCGTACTTTCGGACCGCGCACTTCTGCGGATCGCGATGCGGGCCGTTATCGCGAACTGGTCTTCGAGCAGTGCATGCATGCCGCTAGCTGTCCGAAGGCAGGTCAATGCCCGCTTTGAATACATCGCGTATTACCGCGAGAGTGGTTGCTATAGGGGATGGCAATGAACGAAACATGGATTGGTGTTTTGCTGGGAGGGTCCGTGCTGTTGATTGCGTTGCTGTCGGTGGTGCAGCACTATCGCCGTGAGCGGTTGCGCGCGGAGTTGCTGAAGAATCTCGATCATCACAGCTGGTGCCATTTTTCGCGCGCGCGACGATAGGCAACGTTTGACAGCTTCGCGCCCTTGCGACATGCAAGGGCGCTCGCCTGGTTTATTCCGCGTTGCCGCCATACGAGCAAAAGATAAAACGTTTGCGCGGCACGTCAGAAGCGGTGAAAGAAGCGCTCAATTACGTCAAAGAGAAGCGCTCAATTACGTCAAAGCCAAACACGGCCAGACTGGTCGACTTATTTCCGGCTTATTTCCGCTAAGAGCGCCGTTCGCAAGACGATCGCGACCTGGTTCAATTCGCGGAGGCGTCGATACGTCCAAACACGCCTGTCGTCTTGCTTGGCCCTGCCGCATAGAAGAGGGTGTTCTTCGGCTGATTATCGACGTCGTTGCCGAAACTCATACCCCATAGCCCTGCTTGCGTGAACGGCTGCCCGCTATGCAGCGTGAGTTTGCCGAGGTCTTTGGCGCTGTTCGGATCGAATGCTTCGATCGTGCCGTCGCCGAAGTTGCCGACCAGCAAATCGTTGCTCAATGGCCCGAAGTTCGCCGGCGCCAGCGCGATGCCCCACGGTGCATTCAGCGCGCCCCCCATGCCCACGAACTGCCTGACGAAATGCCCGTCGAGATCGAACTCGTCGAGCACGCCCAAACCCGCACCGACAACCTGAGCATTGGCCGTTGCGTTCTGCTTCGCGTAGCTCACGAAGATGTTGTTGCCAACGGCCTGAATGCCGAACGGCGCAAAACCCGCGGGCAGGTTGGGGTCCCGGAACTGTCCGTCGAGCTGGATCTTCTCGAAAGCAGTATTGAACACATCGACCTTGCCGTTATGGAAATCCGCTGCGTACAGCAGGTTCTGGCCGTTCAGCGTCGCTGCCGTGAGTCCTTTGTAGATTGCGCCGCCCGTCGAATCGTCGAATGCGGTGACCGCTTGTGTCGGCAAGACTTTCGGCGACCATGCTGCAATCGTGCCGGCGTCCGTGGCCCATACGAACACGGCACTGCTGCTGTTGCCTGCGCCACTGATGACGAAATCGGATGTGGCGTTGAAGATGATGCCGGTCGGACCGGCGGGGCCGCGCGAGCCGTCGGGGATCGTCACGACGAGCGATTGCACCACGCCATTGCCGTCATATAGCGTCGACTTGTGCGTCGTGTTGTCGGATACCCAGAACGTGCCCTTGGGGTTGAACGCGATTCCCCAGCCATTTTGCAGATTCGCGTCGGTGTGCGCGGCGGGAATGCTGCCGTCGGAGACGAGCGTCGTCGACGTGAACGGACTGGGCGGCGCGGCAGGCGGGTCATCGCTGCCGCCTCCGCATGCTACGAGTCCGCTCGCGAGTATGCCGGCGATCGCAATAGTGCTAAACGATGTGCGTGCTTGCATGTTCCTCTTCCTCATGATCTGAAGTATCGATAAGAAGGATGACTTATCGATTGAATATGGCTCAATGAGTCGATTCGCTCATACGGGGAGAGCCTTCTTCAGAACGCCCATGCAAGTCTGTCTATTCCATCGGTTATATCAAACGACGTTGTCGGGGTCGCGGGCTCATTCAAGCCGCCAAAATGGCGCGATGCATGGCTCGAAGCGAAGCGATGTATCGCGAATGCGAAGTAATTTTTCAGGGCAATGACACGCGGCTATTGCGCGTGCCACGCAATGCTTTGAAAGTCGATCGACACGAGCAGCAGACCGTCGATCGCACGGCCAGCCTCATCATGCGCGAACACGCGGCGCCATATCGGCACGATAATGCCGCCGACGTTGCGGTAGTTACGGGCATTTCGAGTCGCGCGACGCAATGATTGCCGAGGCCGCCCGGCGGGCGATGCAAAAAGGTCAGGAGAAGCTCGACCCGTTATTTGCGGGCAAGAAGCGGCCGACGCTGGAGCAGGTGGTCGACATGTGGCTCGATCCTGACCATGTCGAGAATCGCACTGACGGCTGCGGAATCTGCACGCTGGCGGGCGAGGCGCGCTACGCGGGGCCGCAGGTTCAGCAAGTAGTGGCCGACTTGCAACGGCGAAGCCGATTGTTCCGCACCTGACTATTACGCTCGAGGTTCAGGCTTCGCGCTCCGCGTGAGAATACGCGTTGCGAAACACGGCCTTCAACTGCCCTTGACTGTGAACATCGAATTTGCCGTAGATCTTTCGAACATGATCGATAACGGTGTTTTCGCGGATACCCATCAGGCGCGCGATCTCGGCGTGCGAGCGTTCCAGCAACAGGTGCGTGCAGAGTTGCCTCTGCCGCTCGCTTAGGCCTAGCTGAAATCCCAATGTTTCTATTTCGAATGCGAGCGGCGGAAAATGCTCGACGTATATCGCAATGAGCGCGCGGTCCGCTATTGCATTCGCACCGTCAAACCGATATGCCTTGAATGCAAAGCGGCCGGCGGCATTGAACCGTTCGTAAGCAGGGGGAGCAGCATTGCCGCCGCGCCAGATTCTATTGAAGTTCGCGATCAGCGGTGTGAGCCATTCAGGAATTCGCGCATTGTGCGCAAGGCCGGACGTTTCGCCGCTCGCCAATGCAAGCAGCCTGCTGCCAACCGCATTTTGCATCACGACTTTACCCATATCGTCCGCCACGATGATGGACGATCGGCCATTTTCCCAATGATGCAGATGCCTGACTGTGGGGCAGGCGAGCGCGTGAGCAATATGCCTCGATAAAGGCCGAATGCTTGCCGAGTCGCTGTCGGAGAATGGCCGCGTATTCGGTGCGCGCTGCAAAGTAAGGCTGCCGCGCCCGCGCTCGCCGTCGAAAGCAGTAAGTTCCAGGCTGTAGCGAATCTGGAGCGGTCGCCAAAGCTCGTTGTATATGATGCTTTTGAGCAGTCTGCCGTCAACGCGTTGGCTGTTTTCATAGCCGCGGCCGCGGCGCATCGCGTGGCTAAAGTCGACGCCCATTACCCGGGCTTCTTCGTCCGTATTGTGTATCTGCGACAGGTACTGCGGCATGGCGGCGTACGTTGCGTCGTTCTGACTGAATACGTCGACCATTGCGTAATGCTCGTCCGCGTAAAAGAACATCCCGAATTCGGCGCCAACCATCGCTCGAACCGATTCGACGACGTGAGGAATCACGACGTGCGGCTCTACGCCAAGCGAGCATAGCCTTCGCACGTGACCGGCCAACGCAGCATGTTTGGACGACATGTCGATCTCCGTGAATCGTCGACCATGCGTTTCGGTTCGACATGACTATACTGTCAGACGGTAAGAGCAATCGTTACTCCCATTTGGGAGGGAAACGATTTAATGCAGAGGTGAACATGGCTCGCACCGATGACATTCATGCTGCCGTTCGCCACATCTATCAGGCGTCTCTGGTGCCAGGCGAATGGCAGCGTGCGCTCGAACAGATTACGCGCGCTCTTGGTGCGCACAAGGGCATTCTGAATGAGACAAGCATCGGCGACACGGGCTTGTTTGTGTTCACTGGTCTCACACGCACTTGCGCGTCGCGGTTACAGCGCGAATTCGACATGCGCGCTCCGGAGTGGATTCGCTCTATTCCCGTTGGTACGTCGCTGCGTCAGACATCGGCGATATCGGATGCGGACTTCATTCGGTCCGATATCTATAACGAGGCGGTGCGACCGGCAGGCGGGTTTTATGGAATCGTTGCATCGCTCGTGCGCACGCCGGTTCACGAAGTCTACTTCACGGTGGGCCGGGAATTGGGCGCAGCGGATTTCAGCGATGCAGATGCTGATGCAATGAACCTCATCGTTCCGCATTTAGTCAACGCAGTGGAAGTGCGACGCCGGCTCGTCGCCACGGATATGCAGGTTCGATCGGCATTTGATGTACTTGCCTATGTGGATATCGGCGTAATACTTTTCGACGTAGCGTTGCGTCCCGTGTTCGTGAATCGATGTGCGGAAGTACTCGCCTCACGCGGCGATGGTTTGCAGTTGAGCACGCGTGATGTTCTCGCCACGAGGCGAGACGAATCCGATGCGTTGCACCGAGCGATGGCGTTGTCAGCCGCGTGGTTTCAATCGGGCCGCGATGCGAGAGAGCGTGTCATCCAGCAGAAGCCGGCTGCGCGCCTGTGTTTGTCGCGAGAGCCGCCGCGCCTGCCGCTTGTCGTCAGTGTGATGCCCTTTGCAGCGGATGAAGGAGCGATTGAGCCGCTCGGTGCCAAAGGCGCGTGCGGCATGCTGCTCGTGAGAGAACCCGACGGTCCATTACGCCTCGATCTCGACGTGTTGATCGCCAGATTTCAGCTTACCCGTCGCGAAGCGCAACTGGCGGCGCTGCTCGCGCGGGGCAGCGATCTCGCGCAAGCCGCCGCGCGGCTCGGCATTGGTATCGGAACGGCGAGAGGCTATCTGAAGCAGATACTGACCAAGACATCCACGCACAGGCAGGCTGAACTTGTTGCGATGGTCTTGCAAAACAGTATGCGAGTTGCCGATGCAGCCTGATGCTATCGCGTGTTCGGCGGCATGGTGTTCTCGGCCAGATTGATGAGTCCGGGTCTGGCGCGCGAGCGCTGGCACATCACGCCGACGGCAAGCAAAAGAAGGGGATAAAGGATCGTGTAACTGAATCCCGCGAGCAGAAAGCCACAGGACAATAGCGCGAGCGGCGTGAGAAGCCAGCGCTGAAGTCGGGTCCCGATCTTCCAGCAGGCGAAGATGCAGACGAGGTACAACACCAGGAAGTTCTGATCGACCAGCATCACGAGATGCTGCACGCCGAGGTGAAGAGCCGCCGTCGCAATCAGCACGATCGCAAAGCACGCGGCAACGAGCAGCACGGCATTGCGCGGATTGCCTTTCTTGTCTAGGGCAGCAAAGATCTCCGGCAGCAAATGATTGCGTCCGGCCGAGTAGAAAAGACGGCTGGCGGCAAACACCCAGGCGTTGGCCGTCGCCTGTATCACGGCGAGCGTGACGAGTGCAAAGGGCGTTTGCCATTGCGACGGAACCAGCCGGGCAATGCCTTCCGTCGTGTTCACGCGCAGGTCATCGCCTGCGCCGTTCACAGCCGCGGCCAGGAAAAAATACAGCACGACCACGACGACAAAGCTGAAAAAATAGACGCGTTTGATGGTCCGCTGCGGCTCTTCAAATTCTTCGAGCCCGAACGAAACATTCTCCCAGCCCAGAAATGCCCAGAAAAGCAGGGCGCTCACTTTCCATATCTGCGATAGCGTCATGCCTGACCAGTCCGGGTGCGTCCATAACAGGATGCCCGCATGCACAGTCTCTGGACGCGCGGCACCGAGCGCAAGTACCGCCGTGACGATGAGACCCAGCGAAACGGTATTGACGAATGCAGTCGTGCGCACGCCGCACAGGTTGGAGATCACGGCGATGCCCAGGATCATCGCGGCCAACGGGAGCAGCGCGCGTTGATCCAGCCCGGAAGCGACCAGCGCATAGCTTGCGCCGATCATCGACTGCACGGGGACCGTCAGCGGAAAAGTGCCGCACAGTACGGCCGTGACCGCGTACTCGGCGCGTCGGCCGAGGGCGGCTTCGGCATAGCGCGAGATACCCGCTGCGCTCGCGTAGCGAGTGCCGAGAATCGCAAACACGCAAAGCAGCGGAGAACAGGCGACTGCGCAGACGAGCCATCCGAACGCGGCGATTTGTGGTGAGCTCACTTGCACCGCAAGGCCTGGAAGTCCGAATACACCCGAGCCGACAACCATGCCGACGGCCAACGCGGTGCCGCCAAATGGCGAAATCCGGCGACGCAGTTCGGTCATCTCAGTGCTCCTTGATTGCGTCGCTGATCGGGCAGTTCGCGGCGCGCGTCACGAGAGTGCAGGCATACGCGATGTCACCGGCGCGAGCGAAACGCGCTTCGCGTACGGGCGTATTTGATTCGCCGGCGATGGGATCTTAGCTACGCGAGCCTCGCGAGAGGCCCCCTTGCGAGGGGGTATCCGTTCGACGCTGTTTCCAGCTCGCCGCGCGGGCTGCGCGAACGTATCGCGCGCGGCGAGTGTGGTAGCGTGAAGACTTCCGCTTGCGCACGCCTGTTCGACGTTGCGATCCAATCACATAGAGGAGTTGTCTCGATGTCCGTCCTTCCCCGCAAAGTACAGCGTGTTCTGCTCACCAACGACGACGGCATCGACGCGCCTGGCCTCGCCGTGCTCGAAGCCGTCGCGTCGGAGATCGCCGACGAAGTATGGGTCGTCGCGCCCGAACACGATCAGAGCGGCACTTCTCATTCGATCAGCCTGCATTCGCCGCTGCGCGTGAGCCGCCAGGGCGAGCGCAGGTTCGGCGTGGTCGGCACGCCCGGCGATTGCGTCGTGATGGCCGTGCGTCATCTGATGCGCGACACACCGCCGACGCTGGTGCTCTCGGGTATCAATCGCGGCGGCAACCTGGGTGTCGAGACGATGTTCTCCGGCACCGTCGGCGCGGCGATGACAGGGCTGCTGCTCGGCCTGCCGTCGATCGCGTTGAGCCAGACCTTCACGGATCGGGAGAACGTGCGCTGGGACACGGCGCGCGAACTGGCGCCCGGCGTGATTTGTCAGTTGCTGGCAATCGAGCACGACGTGCCGGTGTGCCTGAACGTCAACTTTCCCGATGTCGATGCATCGGCGGCGGGCCCGCTCACGCCGACGAAACAGGGCGTGGGTCTCGTGCAGGGCATCGACGTGCTGCCGCAAGTCGATCCGCGCGGTCTCGAGTACCACTGGCTGCGATTCCAGCGAGGCCCGCGCGATAACGCGCCGGACAGTGAAACGGCGGTGGTCGCGTCGGGGCGCGTATCGGTGACACCGCTCTATTTCGATCGCACCGACGAAGCCACGTTTGCGAAGCTCGCGACATCACTGGGCACGTCTCGAAGCGCGTGACGCGCGGTGCGCCAATAAGAAAAACGCGGGCACATGGGCCGCGTTTCTGTTTGTGCGTTCATGCACGCAATCAGCTACGGCGATCAGCCGCGCCGATGCTTCGACAGCGTGATGGTTTCGAACAGGTCATACGTCGCCGTCGCTGTCTGGTCCGCGCCGAGGGCGTGATAGTAGTTCATCGCGATCGTCGTCTTGCCGCCGTGCGACCCCGGGTCGTAATCGAACACGGCGATGCCGTAGCCCGTGCCCGTGTCGCGCTGCGCCGACCAGATCGCATCTTCGAGCGCGTCGGCGTTGGCGCGCGTGAAGGTGCCCGCCGACGTGCCGGGTATCGGTCGATTGGGCTTCGTGAACACCTTCGCCTGCGGATTGCCGTTACCCGCATCGATGCCGTACACGTCGAGCGGCGCGCTTGTGCCGCCGCCGCCGAGAATCAGGTGGATCGTGCCGTGACTCGTGTCGAACGTGTTGCCGCTGCCCGCGTGCGGATGCGTTGCGGGCTTCGGCTGCAGCGTATCGACTTTCTCGCCCGTCGACGCATCGATCCCCGCGTGATGGTTGCAGCCGCGCACGGGGTAGCTGCGCTCGTAGTCGTGATCGTGGCCGCATAGCACGAGATCGACCCCGTAGCGGTCGAACAGGGGCAGCCACGCTTCGCGGATGCCCTTATCCGAGCCATTGCCTGTCTTCGACGAACTCAGCGCGTCCTGATGCATCTGCACGATGATCCAGTCGACGTCGTCATCGTCGGCGGCATGGCGCAGCGTCTTTTCGAGCCACCGTGTCTGCTCGCCGTCGCTATAGCCGCGAACGTAGAACGACGTGCCGGGCGGGATCGGCGGGTTTCCTGTACTGGCGGCGGGCACGAGCGGCGCCGGACCGGTGACGAACGCGGCGCCGTCCTGATAGACGATATCGTCGGCATCGAGCGAGATGAACAGCACGGAACTCACGCGGAAGCTATACCAGCGGCCTGGGAAATGCGTGCCGTTGTTCGGCAGCGTATAGCGCGTCAGATACGAATCGAAGCCTTGCGCGCCGTTGTTGAACTCGACTTCATGGTTGCCGGGGCAGGGCATCCACGGCCGGTTGGCGGCCGACGACTGGTTGTTGTTGCCGAAGTCGCGCCACACGTCGGGCTGGCTCTCTGGGTTCAGGTTCGCGTAGCACAGGTCGCCGTTGAGCAGGTGAAACAGCGGCTGAAAGCGCTCGACGGCCTGGACGGCGAAGCGGCTTTGCGGCGACGACAGCACCCAGCCCGTGTTCGGCGTCGCGAGGTCGCCATAGCTGGTGAAGCGGAATGGCGCGCGGCCGCGCGGCGCCGTTTTGAATGTCGCGGAGAACGGCGTGCCTGCGTTGCCGTCGTTATCGGCCGTGACTTCGTATTGATATGTCGTCGCGGGCTTGAGGTCTCGCAAACGCGCGTGATACGTGAACACCACTTCGCCGTTCAGGCCGTCGGTGTAAGTGCGTTGCACGGCAAGCACGGTCGCGTTCTGCTCGCCCGATGCGCTGTAGCGCACGCGCGGATTCGTCGCGGCTGCCAGCGACGCCCACGACACGACCACTTCGTCAGCAGGATCGTCGCCCCACGTCAGATGGATCTGTTCGGGCGTGCCGTCGGGTGTCGACGGGTCGGCCTTCGCGGAACCGGCCAACGTGCCCGCGGCCGTTGCGAATCCCGACGCGCCAGCGAGCTTCAGAAAGCCGCGGCGCGAGAATGTGTTGCCCTGCGTGGTGGCGGAATCGGCGGGTGGGGTATCGGGAGTGTGCTTTTTCGACATGTCGTTTGTTCTCGCGGTGGAAGGCAGACGACGCACGAAGACGCAGCGCAGCGGGCGCGTCGGCGCGGCTAAGGAACGGGAACGAAGTGCATTCCGGGCAACACGATATACCGGACTGTGTTGCCTCGTTGTGACAGCGCCGACGGTTGTCCGCCCTTCACCCCGTCATACCTGCACGAGACATTTGCATGCGGACATGAAGCCGCATTGCTGTATTAGACGATCCAGCGCTCGAAGTTTTCATCGCGCAGCATGACGTCTGCGCATTGGCCGCCAGGCGCGGCAAAGTGTTGTAACCACGCACACGACGCAACGTTTCGGAACGCCGTCGTTACAGTTGGCCTTGTCTGCGCGGTAGATCGCTTGCGTCATTCACGTTTGCTTACATACGCACACAGCTTGGCGGTTGCGGTTTGCATATAGTGCCCCCGATACACGAAGCCGGGAGTGCATGATGCAAGCAACATTCGCATTGTCGATGGATCTGCGTTTGTCACGCACCTTGCTTGCGGGAGGATGTCGACGATGACCGACTCATACGAAAGCGCGGGCGACGCGGACGTGATCGTCAGCGTCGACGAGCAGCCGTCGACGAAAGGGAGATGCGTCACGGTGCACGCGAACGGCCGGGCATTGTCGGCCGAATTCAGCGAATTGACGGGACAGCTTTGCCTGAGGGAGAACGGCGTGATGGTGCAGGAATGGTTCCCGCCGCATTCGTGGTTCGCGATTGCTTCTGTTGCGGGCGCGCGCAGCTGGGGCACGCAGCCGAGCGCGGACGACCTGCACGCGCTGATCCGCAACGAGCTGATCACGCGACGCATCGACTGACGCGCTTTAGTTCGGGCTCGAAGCGCGCAGCCAGTCAAGTACCTGTTGCCAGCGCTCGTCGTTCATCGCGTCGAACCAGCTGTCGTGACTGGCGTTTGGCAACAGCATCAGTTCCGAGCCTGGGTGTTCGCTCGCAAGCCGACCCGCATGCGCGACGGGTATCAGCGTGTCCTGCTGTGCACCGATTACGACGAGGGGCGCGCGGTAGCGCTCGAGCGCGGCGATGGAATCGAACGGATCATGCAGCATCCAGCGCACGGGGAAGAGCCTGTAGTGCTCCGCTGCCACGCTTGCGAGCGAATCCCACGGCGTAATGAGCACCACGCCGGCAACGGCCGTCTCGTTGCCGCGCACCGCCTGCGCGGCCATGCCCGCACCGAGCGATTCGCCCAGCAGATAAAGCGGCCCGCTCCATTGAGCGCGGGCTGCGCCGAGCGCGTCGCGCGAGGCCGCCAGCGCGGCCATCATCGTGCGCTCGCCTTCGCGTTTTCCCTGGCCCGGGTATTCGGCCAACACGACTCTGTAACCGTTGCGCACGAACACGTGGGCGACGGGCAGTTTGTCGCCGGCGGTTTCCGCATTGCCGTGAAATACGATGAAAGTGCCGCGCGGCGCCTGGGCAGCAGGTGTCACCACGTAGCCCGTGAACTGGCCGCCGGGATGCCACGGCTCGACGTCGTAGGCGCCACGATGCCCGGGCGGCGGATCGGGCATCTGCAGCGGCGCAGGCAGCAGCATCCTGTCCTGCATGCAGTAAAGCGCTACCAGCGCGAGCAGATAAACGGCCAGCGCAATGCCGACACAGAGCGCGAGCAACGACATGCGATGCCTTGCGAAACCGGGCGGCGTGCGGCGCGGCTGGCCGAGGTTCATGTTCGCCCGCCTGTCCGGGCGCGGGTGTCATGCATGCGCATGACGGTCCTGTTCGAGCGCCTTCAGCCGGGCATCGCCCGCGTCTTTCGCAGCGGCGCGGGTTGAGTATTTTTCGTCGGAAACGATGGCCCGTTTGACTTCGCGACCCGCGAAGTCGACCAATGCAATGATCCACACATAATCGCCGGCTTGCTCGGCTGTCTGCACAAAGGCGTGTACGTCGCCCTTTTCGCCTGCTTTCATCGTGACCTCCTAAAAGAAGAAAATGTCTGCGTGCGATGCTCGACGCGTTCAGTCATGCGTCTGAATCGATTCTAGGCGATGAATCCGGGCGCTACGAATGTGCGCCGAACGCGCGCCCCTTCAGACCGGTACGCAACAGCGCTGTGACTGGCGGGGCAGGTAAATGTTTCGTGCGCAGCGTCTCGTCCGGTAATCTGGCTGATGTATGCTGCTGGTTTTTCGGGCAGATTTGTTGGACCAGAGCAGGCGCCATCGCGGCCCTCTGGCCGACCATTGAGAGGGACACATGCGGCGGGTCGTATTCAATCAGAAGGGTGGTGTCGGCAAATCGACCATCGTGTGCAATCTCGCGGCCATCAGCGCCAGCGAAGGCCTGCGTACGCTCGTCATCGATCTCGACGCGCAGGGCAATTCGAGCCAGTACCTCCTCGGCGCGCGCGCGAACGAGGTGCATCCTACTGTGGCCGGTTTCTTCGAAACGGCATTGACGTTCAGCTTCAAGCCTGTGGACGTGACATCGTTCATTCATCCGACGCCGTTCGAAAACCTCGACATCATGCCCGCGCACGCGGATCTCGATACGCTGCACAGCAAGCTCGAATCGCGCTACAAGATTTACAAGCTGCGCGATGCGCTGAACGAGCTCGACATGTACGACGCGATCTACATCGATACGCCGCCCGCCCTGAATTTCTATACGCGCTCCGCACTGATTGCCGTCGAGCGCTGCCTGATTCCCTTCGATTGCGACGACTTCTCGCGCCGCGCGCTCTATATGCTGCTCGACAACGTGAAGGAAATCCAGCAGGACCATAACGACGCGCTGCACGTCGAAGGCATCGTCATCAATCAGTTCCAGCCGCGCGCGAGCCTGCCGCAACAGCTCGTCGATGAACTGGTCAGCGAGGGATTGCCTGTGCTTGGCGCACGGCTGTCGTCGTCCGTAAAGATTCGCGAGTCGCATCAGCACGCGACACCCGTGATTCACCTCGATCCACGGCACAAGCTGTCGCAGGAATATCTCGCGCTGCATCGCGAACTCGCGGGCTAGCGCGCGGTTTCCGAAACTGGCAAGCGAAGAAGGTGCGCTGCTTAATCGAATGTTCTTCGTTGCAGCGAACGGACGATGCGCTAACGGGTGCCCTGGACAGTACCGTTCATACGGTCACGATGCAGACCCGTAGCTTTCAATTAACGCGTTATTCAGCCCGAACGGCTTCAATATGGCTAATGCGTGCTCCGAGACGACGAGTCTCGAATCGTCCGCGATGCCGAGGTCGTCGCGTCCGGCGCGGCCTGTCACGCATAACCAGAGAAATTCGGGCAATTTCCGCTCCGGATAAATTTCCTGGAACGATTCGCTAACCGTTATTTCGACCTCGCGGCAAGTCATTCCGCTTACGCCCGCTTCATTCAATGCCGCGGCCGCTGCGTGCGTAATGATCAGTGCAGGAAAGCTTTCGAGTAGCGCGTCGCCAAGCCAGTTGATGATTCTGTAGTGCAGTTTGACGATGCCTGGCGGATGAATGGTTGTATCGGTCACGGTATTCTTGCCGAGGCCGCCCGCCACTTCGGGTTCGACATAATAAAACGCCATATCGCATTTAAGATCGGAGTGATCGGTATTGTTGGCTCACATTGCGGTTATAGCATAAGGGCGATAAGAAGTATTAATTCGTTGCGAAAGGCAACGTAATTGGAGAAAACCGTTTCGGTAATACGACGCATCGCGCATAAAGTCCGTGTTTTCAAATAAGCGTTTGAATCGGGGGCGCCGTGTGGGCGGGTTCGGCTCAGTGGCGCGGCCCGGCGCGCGTCTCGACGGCGTAAAGGTTCCTGTAAAGAGTGGCAGTCTTGCGTCGCACGGCGCACACGCGAAGAATGGAGGCGATGCCCGGCGATACGCTGGGCAACTTTCCAGGGAGCGATAGATGACCCGTGTTGTGCGCTTTCATGAATACGGCGATGCCGACGTGCTGCGTATCGAGAACGTGAACGTTCCTGCGCCTCGCGCAGACGAGGTTCAGATCGCTGTGAAGGCCATTGGCCTTAATCGTGCGGAGGTCATGTTCCGTACCGGCCGCTATCTGCAAGAAGCGGTCTTCCCCTCTCAGCTAGGCTATGAGGCTGCGGGCATCGTCAAGGCGGTCGGTGCGGACGTCAAGGGCTTTGCCGAAAACGATGCTGTCAGCGTGATTCCGACACCCGACATGTCGCGCTGGCCCACTTACGGCGAACTCATCAACATCCCCGCCCGATATGTCGTCAGGCACCCGGCGAATCTGACTTTTGAACAGGCCGCTGCATCATGGATGCAATACGTCACTGCGTGGGGTGCCCTCATTGCGCAAGGGAAACTGAATGCCGACGATTTCGTGATCATCTCGGCGGCATCGAGCAGTGTCGGGGTGGCCGCGATTCAATTGGCCCGTAGCGTTGGCGCGACCGTGATTGCGACGTCCAGGACCAGCGCGAAGGCTCAACCGCTTCGCGATGCCGGAGCACACCATGTGATAGCGACGTCAGAAGAAGACCTCGCGGCGCGCGTCAACGAAATCACAAGCGGGAAGGGCGCTCGCGTCGTTTTCGATCCGATCGGCGGCCCGGCGGTTGCGCAGCTTGCCGAGTGCATGTCGTTCGGCGGCATCCTGCTCGAATACGGCGCGCTCAGCATGGACGAAGGGACGTTCCCGCAGTTCGCGCTACTGGGCAAGTGCCTGACCATCAAAGGCTATCTTTACAGTGAAATCACTGGCAACGACGCCTTGCTCGAACGCGCGAAGCAATTCATTAGCGAAGGTCTGGAATCGGGCGCGCTTGTTCCGCTCATCTCGCGGACTTTCACATTCGATCAGATCCAGGAAGCAACCCGCTTCCTCGAATCAAACGAGCAAGTCGGCAAGATCGTCGTGACGGTCGACTAGGCGACAGGGATCGCCACTCGTCACCAATCGACCTTTCGCGAAGTCTCGATTGCGGCCAGCGCGGCGTCGACTTCGCGCCGCGCGCCATCGAACGCTGCCGCCGCCAGTGCCTGGCGCACGCGTCGAAGTTCTGCCAGAAGGGCTTCGTCGGCGCAATCGTCGAGTGCGGCAGCGAGCGCGCGTCCGCGCGCCGCGAACAATTGCGCCCACGGCAAGGGCTCAGCGCGCGTGTACTGCTCCAGTGCCTCGACATAGCGCCGCGCGCGGGCCGGGTCGCGCGCCGACAGCATCGCGTCGATCGCATCACGGTAGAACCACAGATGATTGTGCCCGACTGCGCCTCGCCGCAGCAGCTCCGCCCCCTCGTCAAGCATGCGCACGCGCTCGGCGTCGTCTTCGACCGCGCGGCTCAACGCGCTCAATGCCTTCGGCGCGCTGAATTGCATGCCGACTTCCCGGCACAACGCCAACGACTCTCTCAGGACGCGCGCCGCCTCCTCGTGTTGCCCGCTGACGAGCAACACACGCCCTTGCATCTCCAGGTTCTGCGCTCCGAAGCGGCGCGCGCCGAGTTGTCGGATCAACAGCATTTCCTGTTCGAGATGAACCCGTGTGGCGTGGGCGTCGCCCATTTCGTAGCACGCGAACGCGCCCAGCGTTTCGCACAGCATCTGCGCGCGCGGTTGCCCGACCAGCGACGCCTCGCGCGACGCGGCGACGGCATCGGCACGGGCCTCGCGCGCCTCATTCAGATAGATGCGGCTAAAGCCTTGCATCGACCGGTTGGCCACTTCGATGCGGCCAAAGCCGTGTTCGCGGCTCAGCGCGACGCAACGGCTGAAATGCTCGAAGGCCGTACGCATGCGTCCTTGCGCGTAGGCAGCATCGGCGAGACCGCCCAGCGCGCGCGCCTCCGCTTCGGGCAAGCCGAGGCGCTGCGCGTAAGCGAGCCCGCGTTCGTGTTCGATCCGGCAGTCGTCGATCCGTCCGAGCGGAAACAGGATATTGCCGCGCAGATGATGCACACGCGCCAGTTCCGTCGCCCGGTCCTCACGTTCCGCTATCTGCTGCGCGGCATCGAGCAACGCGAGCGCTTCGCTCAAGCCCTCGCTGACCCGCAACCCTTCGGCAAGGCCAAGCTGCGCGATACAACGGCTGGCATCGTCGGGCGCCGCATCGACAGCCGATCGATACGTGGCAATCGACGCGGCAATGTCGCCCAGATCGGACTGCAACTCGCCCTTGAAGCACGTCAGCGCGTGTGTTTCCTGAGGCGTATGCGCGATCCGGAGCCCGCGCTCGATGAGATGCAGCGCGGACTCCGTGAAATGCGCGGCGCGCAGCGCAAGCGCCGCCTCGAGGCAAGCCTGCGGCGCTCGCTCGTCTTCCGCGCGATCCAGATGCTGTGCGCGCAGCACGGCATCGCGCTGCGCGAACCAGTCGGCGGCGCGACGATGCAGCTCGCGCCGCCGCGCCCGCAGCAGCTGATACGCGATCTCCTGAATCAGCGCGTGCGCGAACAGAAAGTCGTCGCCTTCGGGCAGCACCAGCGCATTGGCGACCAGCGTGCTGCAGTCGTAATCGGGGTCCTCGATCAGCCGTCTGAGCAGCGCGAGCCCGAAGCGCTGCCCGATCACCGACGCCGCCTGGAACGCAGCGCGGTCGCGCGCTTCGAGCCGGTCCATGCGTGCGAGCACGAGGCTCTGGATTGACGCGGGCACCGCGTCGCTGCTGCCTTCTTCGACGTTGTGCAGAAGCTGTTCGAGGAACAGCGGATTGCCGTCCGCGCGTTCGATGCAGGCAAGCGCCACGCGCTGGGTCGCGTCGATGAAATGGCTCGCGAGCGTCAGCGCCTCGTCGCGGCGCAATGGCCCGAGATCGATCGTCGAAAGCGGCGTGTCGCGCATGCGGGCGCGCCACGCGGCATCGAGCGGATCGCCTTCGATGCGAGAGGTCATCACCAGCAGTCCTGCGCCGCTTCCGATACCCGACGCGAACGCGGACAGATAGCCGAGCACCTCGGCGTCGGCCCAATGCAGGTCTTCGACGACGATCATGCTTGGGCCGCGCCGGCATGCGTCGGCCATCATCGCCGCGACGACGGCCTGCTTGCCGCGCTTGCGCGCGCCGTGATCCATCGCGTCGTAAAGGGTGCGCCATTCGCCCGCTTGCGGCAGATCGAGCAGATCATCGAGAAAGACGCGCTGCTCAGGCGGGATGACGCCATCGCTGACGAGGCGCGCGGCGACGGCCTGACGCGCTTCGCTGTCCGCCGGGGACGACAGGTCGAGCAGGCTGTCGATGATCGCGCGCACCGGGTCCTGCCCCTTGCCCACGCCAAAGTCGAGGACGAGGCCGCGATGCACCGCAAAGCCGTGCGTCTGCGCAAACAGGCGCATCTCGTCGACGAGCCGCGTTTTGCCGATGCCCGCGTCGCCGCGCACATAAACGACGTGTCCCGCTCGCTGTTCGACGCACGCGTGCGCGATGCCGCGAAACTGCTCCAGTTCCGCCTTGCGCCCGACGAACCGGCCGCGGCTCGCACGCGCGGGTTCGTGCACGAGGCAGGCGAGGCGCCACGCGCGCGAGGGCATGTCGATACCCTTGAAATGCATGTCGCCCATCGGCTCGCAGACGGCGCGCTCGCCGAGCGCGCGCCGCACACCGTCGGACAATAACGTCTGTCGCGGGCCTGCCGCCGAAACGAGCCGCGCGGCGAGGTTCACCGCGTCGCCATGCACCGTGTAGTCCTGCGCATCGGCACGGTTGACTGCGCCTGCCACCACCTCGCCGCTCGCGATGCCGATATGCGCCTGTAGCCGATGCGCCGTTTTCGCGCTCAACTCGTCGAGCGCCTCGTGAATATCGAGCGCGGCGCGGGCCGCGCGCAGCGGATCGGTTTCATGCGCGCGCGGCGCGCCGAAGAGCGCCATCACGGCATCGCCGATGTGCTTGTCGATGGTGCCGCCGTACGCGAGCACGATGCCGTCGACCAGCCCGGTAAAGCGGTCGATCAGTTCGCGCAGCTCTTCGGGATCGAGTGTCTGCGAGAGCGCCGTGAAGCCGCACAGATCGGCGAACAGCACGGTGACCTGTCGGCGCTCCTGTAGCGGCGCGCCGACGTTGAGCGAGATGGCCTTGTCGAGCCCAGTGCGGGCCGCAGGCGGCGCATCGGCGGGTGCCGACATCTGTGCGATCGCCGCCAGCAGGCGCTTGCGATGCCCCAGCGAGCGAACGCCGAGTTCCTTCAGATCCGCGTCGCTCAGCGCGGGCAGCATCGACGCGTCGATGTCGTTGTCGGCAAACGCCTGGGCGTATTGCTCGAGCCCAAGTCCGCCGAGCCACAATTCGATATGCATCGTCATCGTCGGAATCGGTTTTCCGTTGCGCGCTTAAAAGATGAACGGCGAGATGAAAGGCGAGATGAACGGCGCCGCCTTGTCTAGTGTAGGTGTTGTGCGTACCGATCGAGGTGTGTGGGCGCTCGCATGCCGCAGGCTTTCTTCGGGGCGCGACAGGCTTTCCTCTGATGTTTCGACGCGCGGGCGGGGCGCCACCTGAACGACAGCTGCAAGGTGTAGTCTCTTTGCTCCGGACGCGCATGAGTCAGGCAGATGCGCCGTTCCGAATTTTTCGACGCAGCCTGTCCGTCAGCATGCGGCCCGCGCGTCATTGTGATGGCGGCCCGACGTGATCACCCGCCCCAACCCCATGACGGAGGCTCATATGCAATACCTGTTGATGATCTATTCAGAAGAAAGCCGCTGGAGCCAGATGACGGACAGCGAGCGGCAGCAAGGCGTGGCCGCGTATCAGGCATACACCGAATCGTTGAAAAAAGCCGAAGTGCTGGCGGGCGCGAACCGGCTGCAGCACACGAACACGGCCACCACCGTGCGGCTCGTCGACGCCAGACCGCAGGTGCTCGACGGACCTTTTTCCGATTCGAAGGAGCAACTGGCGGGCTACTACCTGATCGATGTGCCCAATCTGGACGCCGCAATCGCATGGGCGTCACGTTGTCCCGGCGCGGCGCATGGCGTCATTGAAGTGCGCCCGGTCTGGACTGCCCCCTACGATGCACCGTCCGCTGCATGAGTCCATCCGGCGGCGGCCGTGACGCGGGCGGCGGCGCGCGTTCGATTGCCGAGGCAGTCGCGCGCCGCAGTTACGGCAAGCTCGTCGCGCTGCGCGATGCGCACGCGCGACGTCGCCGCCGCCGAGGACGCGTTGTCCGACGCGTTTGCGGCCGCGCTTGCCGATTGGCCGGAGCGCGGCTGCCCTGCGAATCCCGAAGCATGGCTGATGACGGTCGCGCGGCGCCGCGCGATCGACGGCGCGCGCCATCGACGTGTGGGCGACGAAGTCGTGAACCAGCTCGCCATCCTCGCCGACGAGATCGACGAGCGTGAAGCAGGCGCGTTGCCCGACCGGCGGCTCGCGCTGCTGTTCGCGTGCACGCACCCGGCGCTGGAGGCCGCGATTCGCACGCCGCTGATGCTGCAGGTGGTGCTGGGGCTCGAGGCGGAGACGATTGCGTCCGCGTTCCTGATGTCGCCCGCGGCGATGAGCAAGCGCCTCGTGCGGGCAAAGAACAAGATTCGCGAAGCGGGCATTCCGTTCAGCGTGCCCGAGCACGAGGAGTTGCCCGGCCGGCTCGCCGCGGTGCTCGAAGCCGTCTATGCGGTGTATGCGGAAGGGTGGACCGACCCGATGGGTGGCGATGCCGGGCGGCGCGATCTCACCGGTGAGGCGCTGTTTCTCGCACAGCTACTCGTCGAACTGTTGCCCGAAGAGCCGGAGACGCTGGGTCTGTTCGCGCTGATGCTCTATGCGCAGGCGCGTTGCGACGCCCGACGCGATGCGGCGGGCGACTACGTCCCGCTATCGGCGCAAGATCCCGCCACATGGAACGCGCCAATGATCGACGCCGCCGACGCGCTGCTGCGGCGCGCGAACGCTCTCAATGCGATCGGACGCTTTCAGCTAGAGGCAGCGCTGCAGTCGGCGCACGTGCATCGCTGCCGCACGCATTGCGCGAACTGGGATGAGATCGTTCAACTTTACGATGCGCTGCTCACGATTGCAGCGTCGCCCGTGGTCGCGGTGAACCGCGCGCTCGCGCTGGCGGAGCGGGACGGGCCCGCGGCGGCGCTGGACGCGCTCGAGCCGTATGCGGACGATCCGCGGCTGGCCGATTACCAGCCGTACTGGGCGGCGCGTGCCGATCTGCTGGCGCGCGCCGGTGCGACGGCGCAAGCGCTTCGCGCATACGATCTCGCGATCGGCCTCGAACGTGATCCAGCCGTGCGCCGGTTCCTGCAGGGCAAGCGCATTGAAGTGTCGTCGGCGAGCCGGTAGCCTCCCAGATTCATCTTGCCAATAGCTTCGAATCGCGCCAGGTTGCGAATGCGCCTTTGAGGAAAGCATTGCCGGCCTTGTCGGCGAGCGCGTCGGCCTGCTGCTCGGTCATCCAGTATTGCTGGCTCGCCGCATCGTACTGGAGGTAGCCAGCAGCGGTGAGGTCGGCCAGCCACTCGCGCACGGAGCGCAATTCTATTCTGCTCGAATTCGCCAGTTCTTCTGCTGACGCAGGCTGGTTGACCAACGCTCTGTAGAGTTCCAATGTATTGCTGGCTGCTATCGTGGGCGCATATATGACAGGGTCATGGCGATGATGAAATACGCTATAGAACCTGGCGAGCTTCCCGGTATGAATCGCCATGATTGCCTCCTTGTCTTGGATAGCTGCAAAGACGGGCTCGACGGAATGGTCGACTGAAGCAGTTGATTCGCAGCCGTCGGATCGCGGACATGAGGAACGGGATGGCGTTAGTGTGTCGCGTTTGACGAAGCAAGAAAAGCTAATTTGCCTGAGCTCAATTAAGGAACGCTAATGTGGTCCGATGTGACTGAAGACCACGCGCTTCGGCTTCGGAGTGGTCGTGATAGAGTCAACCGTCCTTCTCTAACGCGTCGCTCCTATGTCGCCACGCATCGAATCCGAGCCCACGATCGTTCCGGCGCAGACAGCGCTAGTGGTCATGCATTATCAGACTGACATCATGGCGCTATTCCCAACGGTGGCGTCCACTCTGCTCGACAACACGCGCAGGCTGTGTGACGCCGCGCGAGCCAAAAACGTCAGTGTGTACTTCGTCAAGATTCACTTTAGTCCGGGCTATCCGGAAGTCAGTCCGCTGAACAAGAACGGACAGGGAATCAAACAACTTGGTCTGTTCGTCGACGACAAGATCGCGCCCGAACTCGGCCAGAAAGCTTCTGAGCCGCTCATCATCGCGCATCGTGCCAGCGCATTCTTTGGCACTGATCTGCAGACGCGGCTTGCCGCGCAAGGTATCGATACGCTGCTGATGGCGGGCATCGCATCGACGGGTGTCGTGCTGTCGTCGGTGGCTTACGCGAGCGATGCGGACTTCCGCTTGTTCACGGTGAAGGATTGCTGCTACGACCCCGATCAGGTCGTGCACGATCATCTCTTCGCAACCGCGTTCGATTCGCGAACGACGGTACTCTCGCTCGCTGAAGCTCAGGCGCTGCTCGCCTCGCGCGCGGCGACGTCTTCCCAGCCTTCGCCAGGCGGCTATACGCTACCGTCGGCCGCAAATCACGATGGCGGCGCGAGCCCATTGTGAGCCTGTGTGACACGCTGATGAAACGCGTGCCCGTCCGTTGCAGCAGACCCGAATCTTGCCGTAACCTGTCGCAGTCGCGGCTACCGGGGGCTTCGGAATGAGTGATCAGACACTTGATCCGTTCGACGTCGGACGGATGATTCCAGATTTCGTCGCGCCCCCGCTGACGCATCTCGGCCTCGATCGCGCGACGATCGACGCCGCCGACGTCAACACGCGGCAGTGGACCAGTCACGTCGACGGCCCGATCACGCCGGGCTCCGAGGTGCATTTGCGCGAGGTGTGCCGGATGTTTCGCGAGACCTTCAATCCGTATCGCCCGTCGGTGCTCGACTGGCCGACGCTCGAACCCGATACGCTGCACAGGATCGTATCGCTGCCCATCTGGGACATCGCGGTGCAGACGGAAGGCAAGGCGCGACTGCGCATGGCCGCCTATGCCGCGACACTCAGCGAACCCGACATGCGTAGCGCGCTTGCGCTTAACGCGTGGGAAGAGAACCGTCACAAGGAAGTGTTGTCGCGCATGGTCGCGGCATATCGAATTGCTTTAGCGAAAGAGGCGCCTTATGTGCATCCAGCCGATACGGAGTGGGCGTATCTCGTGACGGGTTTTAGCGAATGCATCGACAGCTTCTTTGCGTTCGGTTTGTTCGAGCTTGCGCATCGCTCCCGTCTCTTTCCGCCCGAACTCATCGATACGTTCGAGCCCGTCATGCAGGAAGAATGCCGTCATATCCTGCTGTTCGCCAACTGGCTGGCGTGGCATCGCGCGAGGCTGTCGCGGTGGCGGCGTCTCGTCTTCGAACTGAAAGTCGCCGCCGTGTGGCTGTTTCTAGGCTGGGAGCGCATTGGCCTCGCGCGCTCGTTCGACGCCGATGGGAACGAGCAGACGCAGGACAACAACTTCACGGTCAACGGTGCGCAAGCGGTATCGGGTGCCAAGATCGATGTGCGCGAACTGATGACGCTCTGCCTGCAGGAGAACGATCGGCGCTTCTGCGGTTATGACGCGCGCCTGCTGCGTCCGCAGACGATGCCGAAGCTCGTGCGTGTCGCGCTGCGCTTCATGCGCAAGAAAAAGGGAAGCTGAATGATGACACGCAATACGGGGCGCGCACGCGTGTTCTCCTTCGCGCCGCATGGGAGAGGCTTTCTGCTTGATGGCGTGCCGTTTCAGATTCGCAGCGGCGAACTGCATCCCGTGCGTATTCCTGTCGAGTACTGGCAGCACCGCATTCAGATGGCAAAGGCAATGGGGATGAATACCATTGCGCTGTACGTCATGTGGAATTATCACGAAGCAAGCGAAGGGGTATTCGACTTCCACACGGGCAATCGCGACATCGAGGCATTCATTCGCCTTTGTAACGCGGAGGACATGTGGGTACTGTTCCGGCCAGGTCCCTACGTGTGCGCCGAATGGGATCTCGGCGGCATACCCGCCTGGCTGCTGCGCTACGACGATATTGTGTTGCGCACCGATTCGGCTCATGACGCGCGCTACATGCAGGCTGTCGCGCGCTATATCGACGAACTCGCGCCGCGTGTGCAGCCGTTGATGGCAGAGAACGGCGGCCCCATTCTGATGATCCAGATCGAGAACGAGTTTGGATCATTCGCCAATAACGCTGTCTATCTGGACGAGATCAAACAGCACTGGATTCGCGCGGGCATTGACGGCCCGTTCTATACGGAAGATGGGCTCGCGCAACTCAAGCAAAACCGTTCGAACGTATCGGGCGGCGCGATCGCGTTGAGCAACGGCAACGCGGCCCAGATCGAGGCTGTCCGCCACGCGTTTCCGGATGTGCCCGCGATGGCCGGCGAGGTCTATCCGGGCTGGCTCACACATTGGGGCGACGATGCATTCCAGGGCACCACTGTCGATCTTTCCGTCACGCTCGACGATTTGATGCGCGAAGGCATGTCGTTCAATCTCTATATGATTCATGGCGGAACGAGCTTTGGCTTTTATGCGGGCGCGAATATCGATGCCGAATCAGGCGACTATCAGCCCGACATCACCAGCTACGACTACGCTGCGCCCATCAGCGAGCAAGGCATGCCGACGGCGCGTTACATGCGGTACCGCAGCGTGATCGGCGGATATCTTTCGGTGCCTTTGCCGCGAGTGCCTGCGCCTATCGCCACGATTCCCGCGGATCGGCTGCACCGCCTGATGCCGCAGCGTCATGCATCGCTGTGGGACAACCTTCCCGACGCGCTGCCACTCGCGCAAAGCGTGCGCCCGCGGCCATTCGAAATTTACGGCCAGGCATTCGGCTTCGTGCTGTATCGCAAGCGGCTGGACCGATATCGCGGCGGTCTGCTCGACATGGGCGATGTGCACGACTACGCGACGGTATTCGTCGGCGATCGCTATGCCGGCGCTGTGTCCCGCGCCCGCGTGCCCGAACATCGCGCGTTGCCGTTGAACATCGTGCAGCGCCGGCCGCTTGCGCTGCCCGATGTGTCT
This sequence comes from Paraburkholderia bengalensis, assembly GCF_037126505.1. Classification (NCBI taxonomy): domain Bacteria; kingdom Pseudomonadati; phylum Pseudomonadota; class Betaproteobacteria; order Burkholderiales; family Burkholderiaceae; genus Paraburkholderia; species Paraburkholderia bengalensis. The sequence goes on along the minus strand of NZ_JACFYJ010000005.1, from coordinate 66,758 downwards.
GCTGTGCGCGGTGCCGGCACGATGCTGGACATTCTCGTCGAAGGCATGGGACGGGTGAATTACGGTCATGCAATGATCGACCGCAAAGGATTCGTCGATCCCGTGACTTTGCGCGATTCGCAAGGCGCGAGCGAGGTGTTGAACGACTGGGAAGTCGTGCTTCTGCCGATGAACGAGGCGTTTGTCGAGAACCTGCGCCCGGTCTGCTCGAATCCGGATCGGGCGGGGCAGTTCTTCATGGCGGCGCTTTTCGTCGATGTAATTGGCGACGTCTATCTCGACATGAGCGAGTGGACCAAAGGCATTGTCTGGGTCAATGGACACAACCTGGGCCGCTACTGGAACATCGGCCCGCAAATGCGGCTCTATTGCCCGGCTCCGTGGCTGAGGGTAGGAGACAACGCGGTGCTGATCTTCGATCTGCATCAGACAGAACCGAAGCCAGTCCATCTCGCGACAACGCTTTCGTAGCGCGGCCCGATCGTGCTCAAGCCGGCGACAATTCGATGATCAGCACCTGGAACGGCTCCAGCCGGATCGGCTGCGGGCGATCCGCGTCCAGTCTCGTTGGGAATTGCGCCTCGGCATCGACAAAGGGCAAACGTGCGCTGAACCGGCCTTCGATGTGTTCCGGCAGTTCGAGCTGCGCGCGCAAATCGAGCGTGAAGTCGTGTGCCGTGTCATCCGGATTGCGCAGCGTCAGGATCGCGCGAAAGGGTGTCCACGCAGCCCAGCCGTAGATCTCCAGTTCGTCGGGCGCGCCGCCTATCCAGTGAGAATCGCGCAGCACGTCGGCGTTCTCGCGTGCCCAGCGTGCCGATTGCGCGAGCACGTCCCAAGCGTCGGGGCGCAGCAAGGAAGGCGTGAGGTAAAGCTCTTGCAACTGCGTGCCGCTGCCGAAGTACGAACGCACTTCGGCAGCGAACGCATGCGTGGGGTCGCTGTTGAGCCGAGGGTTCTCGCGGGCGTAAATGACGCCGTGGAGCATCAGCGAATTGAGCGGGAACAGCGGGCTTCTACACACGACGTTTCGATAGCTCTGCGCATCGCGATATGTGATCCACTGCTCGCGATCGCTGCCCTTGCCGGCGAATCCGTAGTCGGCGCCGTCGCGCCAGATCGAATCGACGTAGCGCAGCCAGAACGGCGACGCTTGCGTCCCCGTCGAAAGATTGACGAAGACATCGTGCTTTTTGCCGCGCAGTTCACCGATGAGTTCGACGGCCGCGTCCCAGTCGCTGTTGAACCGGCTGCCGGGCACGACCGTGTTCGCATTGCCCGTGCCGTCCAGCTTGAAGTGATTGACGCCGTGTACGTCGAGCAGGTCGAGCGCGACTTCGTGAAAGCGTCGATAGTAGTTCGGCCCCGAAAGCGCAAAGCCATCGCCGACGGTTTCATAGCCGACGGCGCGCCCGCGCGTCACACGTTCCGTGCGCGGCGGACCATAGCCGCCCCACGGCGATAACCACGCGCCCGGCGCGGCGCCGTATTGCGCGGCCGCTTGCTTCAACGGCACGAAACCGTCGGGGAACGCTGCGCTGAAGGACCAGTTGCCGCTGTAATCATCCCAGCCATCGTCGAACAGAAAGGAGTCGAGTTGCACGCCGCGCTTTTCGTGCAGCGCAACTCCGACGGTGTGAATGCGCTCGATGGCCTGTTCCTGCGTGTATGGCGTCAGGAAGCCGATGTCGTACCACGAGTTGTAGTGCAGAAACGGCCGATAGGGACGCGCCCGTTCGCGTTCGAGGTACGCAGCGAAGTCGCGGCGCAACTGGCCTGGACGAAACACGCCGGCAACGGCGGAATAGGCGAGCGTCTTGCCTTTTTCGAGCGGCAGTTCGCGGGTCACGCTCAAGCGGGCAATGCCGTCGCGCGCGTCGCTTTCCGACATCGGCAACTCGAAGCCCACATACAGATTCCCATCGACGATGGGCACCGCCGCGAGCACACCCGCTTTGCGTGCTTCAGGCGCGTGCATTTGCAGCAATGCCACGGACGCGATGTGTTCGTCCTGCAAGCGCGCGGTGATCGACAGTTGCTGGCGAAAATAGCGGGAACCGTCGCGTTGCTCCACGCTCCATTCGACGTGCAGCCGCCGCTCATGATCCGCGAGCAGCGCGATCACGCGCCGGCCGGAATGCCGGTCGGCTTCGCGCAGCGCATTGGAATCCGCGGGCAGCGCTTCTTCGCGCAGCGGCCCCGCCAGCCGCAGTTCGCCGGAGCCGAGCGAGCGGCCGTCAGCCAGTGTTATGACGAATGGTGCGCTTACCGTCAGCGCATGGCCGCGCGCGCGATCGAGGATGGACATGTCGCGCAGCACGCGGTCCGCGACCGTCCAGTTCAGCGCAATGACCGAGTTACCGAACGAATGGCGCTCGCCGTCTACGTGATAAACAGGTGCGCCCGGATCTTCCTGCGTGCCCTGGGTTGCATGCATGAAGCACCTCGCGCGTTACTTCACGGTTTGCAGCACCTCGAATCCCTCGAACTCGGGATGCCCCAGATAGAGCGGGCGCGATTGGTTGCCCGCATTGCGGTGCGCGGCGCGAAACGCTTCCGACTGCGTCCACGCCTCGAACGCCGCGCGATTCGCCCAGATGGTGTGACTCGAATACAGCACGTGATCGTCGCGTTGCGGGCCCTTGAGCAGATGAAACTCGATGAAGCCAGGCACGTCTTTCAGATGCGTGTCCCGCGTCGTCCATACTTCTTCGAACGCAGCTTCCGAACCCAACGTCACCTTGAACCGGTTCATGGCAATGAACATGACTCTCGCTCCTGAATGATTGCGATGCTCTGCAAGCCTGCACATGCTTCGGGAAGTCCACCGACGAAGTATAAGCAGAAGACGGCGAGAGCGCGCGCCGCGATGCCGAAGCTCGCGGCGCGCAAATCGGTTAGCGGCCGCGCGCCCAATGCGCGAATCCCGCGCATGCGACGAGCAGCGAGCCCGTCACGAAGAATACGGAATGCATGCCCAGATGAACGGCGATCTGGCCGCCGAGAATCGGGCCGAGCACTTGTCCGCTGAATTGCGCGGATTGCAGATAGCCGAGCATCGTGCCCGTTCTGCTTTCGTCGACGGCATGCCGCGCGAGCTTCGCGATGGCGGGCAAGAGGCCCGCAAGCGACATGCCCATCAACCCGCGCAAGGCGGCCAGTTGCCACCACTGGTGAACGAACGCTTGCGGAACCATCACGACGCCCGTCACGACGAGGCAACCGATAATCACGTTCCAGCCGCCGATGCGGTCGGCCAGCGCGCCGAGCCGCGCTGCCGTCAGCATGCTGCCGAATGCCGAACACGCCATTACGACACCCGCAATGCGCGCGAGATGATCGGGGGAGACGCCCAGGCTGCCGACATAGACCGTGATGACGGGCTCGATCGACATGTTGGCGAGCAGCACCATCATCGCCGTCACGAGCAGCGCGCCGATCACCGCATAGTGGGTACGTGCTCCGTGCGCGGCGTGAGTCGATGCGGCGGAAGCGCGCTTGCGCTTCGAATCGGCGGCCGGTTGGAAATCTTCCTTGACGACGAAGATGGTCAGCAGCGCGGCCACGGCGATCACCGCACCGCCCGCGAAGAACGTGCCGCGAATGCCGATCAGTCCCGGCAGCAATCCGCCGATCAGCGGGCCGATCAGGTTGCCCGCGAGCGCGCCCGTCGACAGCAGGCCAAGCGCCCAGCCCGCGCGCTCGCGCGGGGCCTGCGTGCCGACCATGACCGTCGACGCCGACGCGTATCCGCCCACCAGACCCGCGATCAGCCGCAGCCCGACCAGTTCGTAGACGTTATGCGCAATGCCGATCAGCGACATCACCACGGCCATGCCGACGGCGGCGCGAATCAGCATCGGCTTGCGTCCGTAGCGGTCGGCGAGCCGTCCCCACAACGGCGCGGTCACGGCCGTGCCAAGAAACGTCGCGCCGAACGCGACGCCCGACCACTGGATCACGTCCGCCTGCGACTCGACGCCGAGCTGCTTCACATACAGCGGCAGAAACGGCAGCAACATGCTGAGACTGACGAGCGTCGTGAAAGAACCGAATACGCAGACCAGCAGATTGCGCATCCAGTATTTCTGGTTGCGCTCCGTGTAGCTGGACGCGGAGACGTTCGGCGCGGCGGACGGGGCGAGCGCGGTAGCAGGCTGATTCATGAAATCGTTTTCCTCGGGGCGGTGGCGGCGTGACGTGCGATCTCTCGCGTGGACTCAGGAACCGACGTTGCTGCCGCCGTCCACATGCAGAATCTCGCCCGTCACGAAGCTCGCCGATTCCAGATACAGCACGGCTTCCGCGATGTCGGCCACTTCGCCGAGATGTCCCAGCGGATGGAAGCGCGCGAGTGCTTCGTGTTTTTCGCGCGGATGCAGCGGCGTCTTGATCACGCCCGGCGCAACGGCGTTGACGCGAATGCCGAGCGGCGCGTATTCGATGGCGAGCGAGCGCGTCACGGCATTCAGGCCGCCTTTGGTGAGCGCGGCCATCGCGGCGGGCAGCCCCGCGCGCGGCCGGTCGACGAGACTCGCCGTGATGTTCACGACATGGCCGCTGCGCGTCTTGCTCATCTGCGTCAGCGCGCGCTGCGTGATGTGAAAGAAACCGTTCACGTTGGTCCCCATCACGGCCTCGTAGTCCTCGCGCGTGTATTGATCGAACGGCTTGGCGACGAAGATGCCCGCGTTGTTGACGAGCGTGTCGATGCGGCCGAAGCGTTCGAGTGCAACGGCGATCGCCTGCTGCGCCGTGTCGGGAACGGCGATATCGCCTTGCACGACGGCGATGTCGGGATCATCGCTGGGACGGATCGTGCGCGACGTCGCCACCACGCGGAAATTCCGCTCGCGGTATGCCTTCACCAGCCCCGCGCCAATGCCCTGCGACGCACCCGTCACGATCGCCACTTTCTGTTCCGCACCCATGTCTGCTCCTTGAACCGGTTGGACCTCGCGGGCCCGTCGATGAATGGAGCAAGTGTAGATTGAGCCGTTCGCAGAGAGAATCCACGCAATGCGGCAGACATTATTCCGGGGCTCGGTTCAATCGCCGTCGGTGATGCGCTGCAACTGCTTGAAATGACGGCGCAGGCGCGGCGCGGCGAAGTCGACGAACGCGCGCACTTTCGGCACGGCAAGGCGGCCGTGCGGCGTCAGCAAATGGACGGGCAGCGGCGCGTGCTCGCTGTCGCGCAGCACGATCTTCAATTGCCCGTCCTTCACCGGCTGCGCGACGTGATACGAGAACATCCGCGTGACGCCGCGCCCTTCGACGGCGGACGCCACAGCCGCATCGATGCTGTTCACCGTCAGGCGCGGCGAGAAATGGACGACCTGCGCGACGGTCGAACCTTCCGCCGGCGGAAAATTCCACGAGTCGAGGCCGAAGTGCGTCATCGAGATGATCTGGTGCCGTTCGAGGTCGGCCGGCTCGCGAATCTGCGGGTGCTTCGCCAGATAGCGCGGCGACGCGGCCACGACGCGCCGCACTTCGCCGACGGGAATCGCAATCAGCGTGGAGTCGGGCAGATGCGCGATACGCAGCGCCACGTCGATGCCCTCGTCGATCAGGCTGACGGGGCGGTCGAGCATGTGCAGACGCACGGAGACGGCCGGAAACTGATCGATGAATTCGTCGAGTATCGGGCGCATCAGATCCTGGCCGGCGGCAACGGGCGCCGTCACGTTCAGGACGCCGCGCGGCGCCGAGCGCTCGCCTGCCACCAGCAGGTCAGCTTCTTCCAGGTCCGTGAGGATGCGCCGGCAGGCAGCGGCGTAACGCTCGCCCGCTTCGCTGAGCCTGATCGTGCGTGTGGTGCGATGCAAAAGCGGCGAGCCGACGTGCGCTTCCAGAAAGGCGATCGCGCGGCTCACCGCGGCGGGCGATCGCCCGAGCCGGCGGCTCGCGCCCGCAAGGCTGCCTTCGTCGAGCGTGGCGACGAAGACTTTCATTGCATCGATGCGATCCATGATGTGTCCGGCGGCGGGTGACGTTGCCGGGCAGTGTACAGCGGCGCGTCCTCGCCGCGCGTCGGCGCTTCACACTTCGCCGCGCGTGGACGCCTCACGCTTCGCCGCGCTCGTCTTCGCCGATCACAAGGCTGGCCGCCGACGCGAACCGGTAGCGCGGCACGTCGAGATTCTGCGGCGCGGGTTGGTCCTTGAACACGCGTCCCGCGAGATCGTACGTCGATCCATGACATGGGCACAGAAAGCCGCCAGGCCAGTTGCCGGGAAGGCTCGTCTGCGCGCCGGGCTGAAAGCGCGGACTCGGCGTGCAACCCAGATGCGTGCAGACGCCCACCACCACGAGCAGATTCGGATGATCGGCGCGCGAGCGGTATTCGTTGTTGCAGTACGGCGGCAACGGCATCGAAAACGGCCGCGCTGTGTGCGGATCGGCGACGAAGGCATCGGCGGCGCGCACGTCGGCGAGCATCGCCGCCGTACGGTTGACGACGAAAACAGGCTTGCCGCGCCATGCCACCGTCAACATGTCGCCCGGTTGCAGGCGGCTGATGTCGACCGTGACCGGCGCGCCCGCAGCGAGTGCGGACGCGGACGGCCTGAGCGATTCGACGAAGGGCGTCACGACCGCGACGCCCGCGATGCCGCCCGCCACGGACGTCGCAATCATCCACCGGCGACGCGTTTCGTCGACGGGCGTACCGGCGTCGGCGTTCACGACTCGCTCCCGTCCGCGTGGGCAGGCCACACGAACATCGAGCGCACGTGTCCCGACGACGACACGTCGACCACGCGCTGTTGCGCCTTGCCCTCGTAGCTCGCGGTGACCTTGTAGCGACCGCCCGGCAGCGAGGCGAGCAAGAACGGGCCGTTCGCGGTCGCCTTCAGAACCGTCGCGCCGTTCATGTCGGTGATGTGGACGGGCACATCGGCCAGATACTCGTTGCCCTGATGCGAAGCGCCCGCGAATTCGAGCACGAGCGGGCACTTGTGCATCACGTCCTTGATGGCGGTGGACTGGTCGCTGCCCACGCCGCCCGACATGTAGGTGACTTCGCCTTGCTGATGCAGCGGCGGAAGGTTCGACGACGCGGCGAACGCGGCGCTCGTCGCCGATTGGGCGAATACCAACGCGATGGCAACCAGGCTTGCCTTGGTGAACCTGTTCATGGTGACCTCCGTTGCGAAAGTAAAAAGCCGTTCATCGCCGATGCGCTGGAACGGACCAGGTTGAAGACGTCCGGCGTCATTCATCGGCGGATGCGCGTGAGTCTGCGTTCGCCGATCCGCGCGCATCGCTGGCGCAGGCTGGCTCGCAGATAAAACCGTCGCGCGCGGGACGTCGCACAAGCGCGCGAATGCATGCGCGCAACGCGGCATCGCACGGGTTTGCAATTCAATGCACTCACGATCGACCTCGAATGACGCGCCATTGCAGACCGACACCCGAACCGTTCGGCCCGTCGCGTGTCGGCGTGATTGCAATGTAGGCACCGCGAGTTAACTGAGACTTAAGCCGTTGAGACTTACGCAGGGCGGCAGTATCTGAATGCGGCGCATACGCTGCCGAGTGGTTCCGTGTCGGCGCGCGTTACGCGGGTGTCGTGTTCGGCTACGCGCATTGGGCATCGGCGGCGCGCGGATATCGGACGCACCGCGCGCCGTGCACGTTCCGCCTGTCCGTGACCGCGGAGTGGTGATCGTTAGTCGGCCATCTCGACCGCGCGCATGCGTCGTTCGAGATCGTGGATATCGACGGCCATTGCGAGGAAGGTGTCGCGGCGGCTGTGCTCGGCGCGCTCCAGCAGACGGTGCAGCAGGTCGAATAAATATGCGAACATGGCGTGCTCCCATTGGCGGGTGGTGCCGCACATTCGTGCATCGACCATGCCATTTCGATGGGAGTCATGTCCCACACGGCTTCACGCCCAGTTTCCATCGTTAGCGGCAGCGGAAGTGTTTGGTGCGCGCCAACTTTCGCGAGGCAACAGTTTGCTTGCTTCACGCTTTCGTTTTGTCGTTGTCCAATTGCCTGGCATTTGCGTTCAGGGGAGCGTGACCTCATGCTGGATTCGACTTTTTGCCGCTGGCCGTTTGCATCGATTGCCGCGTCGCCGACGGTGGCGACTGGTCGTGACGGGCGCGTTGGCGAGTTTTGCCGCCCAGCTGCTGATCGGCGCCGCGATGCTGCACATCTTCGGCAATCGTCGTCGCGTGCGGCTACTGAGCTTGAACGCGCACTGCAACGCTCGACGAACGGAGCATCCAATTGATGCCGCTACGAAGACTGGAAGGCTTCGATGACAGCATGGCTGCGCTTGCGCAGCCATGGAACGCGCCCGCGATCGGCGTGTGTGTCGTGGTGGACGGCGAGCGCGTGCTGACGCGCGGCTACGGCTTGCGCGAGTACGAAAGCAGTGGCCGTTCGCGCCATGGTGAAGTCGCGCCGCTCGATCAGATGACGGGCGCAGGGCGCTTCGTGCATCGCAAGGCCGCGCGAGCGTGATCGAGCGTTGACGGCACCTGCGCGACGACGGCTGATAGCAGTCGATCAGACCGACTGGCGCAGGGTTTTCGCGGCGGCCACCATGTTGGTCAGCGCGGGCAGCACTTCGGCCCACTGGCGCGTCTTCAGGCCGCAATCCGGGTTCACCCACAGACGCTCCGCCGGAATCCGTTCGGCTGCCTTCTTCATCAGCTTCACGATGTGCTCCTGGCTCGGAATGTTCGGCGAGTGAATGTCATACACACCCGGCCCGATTTGATTCGGATAGTTGAAGTTGTCGAACGCGTCGAGCAGTTCCATGTCGGAGCGCGATGTTTCGATTGTGATGACGTCGGCGTCCATATCGGCGATCGACGCGATGATGTCGTTGAACTCCGAATAGCACATGTGCGTGTGAATCTGCGTTTCGTCGCGCACGCCGTTCGCCGCGACGCGGAACGATTCCACCGCCCATTGCAGGTACGCGCTCCATTGCGCGCGGCGCAGGGGCAGACCTTCGCGCAGTGCAGCTTCGTCGATCTGGATCACGCGCACGCCGGCCTGTTCGAGGTCCAGTACCTCGTCGCGGATCGCGAGTGCGAGCTGGTAGCACGATACCGAACGCGGCTGGTCATCGCGCACGAACGACCAGTTCAGGATCGTGACGGGGCCCGTCAACATGCCCTTCATCGGCTTGGTCGTTTGCGACTGTGCGTACTTGATCCACTCGACTGTCATCGCCTTCGGGCGGCTGATGTCGCCGAACAGGATAGGCGGCTTCACGCAGCGCGAGCCGTACGATTGCACCCAGCCGAACTCGCTGAACGCGTAGCCGTCGAGCTGCTCGCCGAAGTACTCGACCATGTCGTTGCGTTCGGCTTCGCCGTGTACGAGCACGTCGAGGCCCAGCGCTTCCTGTTCCTTCACGGCGCGCGTGATTTCCTGCTCCATCGCCGCCTGGTAGCCGGCTTGATCGAGTTCGCCCGCCTTGAACCGGCTGCGCGCGTGGCGGATTTCTCCCGTCTGCGGGAACGAGCCGATCGTGGTCGTCGGGAACGGGGGCAGGTTCAGCATCGCTGACTGCTTCTCTGCGCGCTGTTCATACGTGCTCGCGCGTTTGCCAAGCGATGCGTCGATACGCGCGACAGCCGCCTTGACGACAGGGTTGTGCACGCGCGACGACGTACGACGGCTTTCGATAGCCTTCGCGTTAGCAGTGAGCGCTTCTGCGACCGAGTCATGACCGTTGTTCAATGCACCGGCCAGCACGTTCAATTCGTCGAGTTTTTGCAGCGCGAATGCGAGCCACGATCTGATCTCGGCGTCGAGCTTCTGCTCGCTGTCCAGATCGACGGGCGTGTGCAGCAGCGAGCATGACGGCGCGATCCACAGACGATCGCCGAGCGAACGATGCAGCGGTTCGAGCCACGCCAGCGCTGCCGTCAGATCGGTCTTCCAGATATTGCGACCATTGATCACGCCAACCGACACCACCGACGTCGCGGGCAATTGCGCCACGGCCTTCACGATTTCGTCGCGAGCGTTGATCGCATCGATATGCAGGCCATCGACGGGCAGCTTGCAAGCGAGTTCGAGGTTGTCCTGCAACGGGCCGAAGTAGGTGGCGAGCAGCACCTTCACCCGGCGCTCGGACAGCGCTTCATATGCTGTACGGAACGCTTGACGCCACGCCGCATCGAGTTCGGTCACGAGCACGGGCTCATCGATCTGCACCCATTCGATGCCCTGCGCCGTGAAGTAATCGAGCAGAGCGGCGTAGACGGGCAACAGGCGGGGCAGCAGCGCGAGCTTGTCGGAGTCGTCCTTCGCCTTGCCGAGCCACAGATACGTGACGGGACCCATGATCACGGGCTTGAGCTTCACGCCGAGCGTGCGTGCTTGTGCCAGTTGTTCGAGCAGACGCGACGGGTCGAGCGAGAAGTTCGTGTTCGCGTCGAACTCGGGGACGATGTAGTGATAGTTCGTATCGAACCACTTCGTCATTTCACCGGCGGCGACGCCGCCGCAGCATGCGCTGTGATCGTCTGCGCCTGGCGCTGATCGGCCACGCGCTACACGGAAATAGTTGTCGAGCGCATCGCCATGAAAGCCGCGCACGCGTTCGGGCAGATTGCCGAGCGTGAAGCTCATGTCGAGCACCTGATCGTAGAACGAGAAGTCGCCAACGGGAGCGAAGGTTAGACCCGCCTGGTCTTTCCAGTGACGCTCGCGAAGCTGCGCGCCGACCGACTTCAGTTCGTCGCGCGACGATTCGTTCTTCCAGTATTTCTCCAGTGCGAACTTCAGTTCGCGCTTTGCGCCGATGCGCGGAAAACCCAGGTTATGCGTAGTGACCATGTTCCGTTTGCCGTCCAGAGAATAGTAGCTGGGAGCGATGATAGAATTTTCGCTGCATGAATAAAAATGGATTTATTTCATGCAAACATCAATTCTGTTCATGGAGCGAGTCATGCTGGAGCGCAGTCATCTGATGGTCGTGCGTGAAGTCGAGCGGCAAGGCTCGCTGACGGCGGCCGCTGATACGCTCAATCTCACGCAGTCGGCGCTGAGCCATGCGGTGAAGAAACTGGAGCAACAACTGGGCACGCCCGTCTGGACGCGCGAGGGCCGCTCGATGCGGCTCACGCAGGCAGGCCAGTATCTGCTTGGGCTCGCGAATCGCATGCTGCCGCAGTTCGAACTGGCGGAAGAGCGTATCAAGCAGTATGCGCAGGGCGAGCGCGGCACGTTGCGCATCGGCATGGAGTGCCATCCTTGCTATCAGTGGCTGCTGAAGGTGGTGTCGCCTTATCTCGCGCGCTGGCCTGATGTCGACGTCGACGTGAAGCAGCGTTTTCAGTTCGGTGGCATTGGCGCGTTGATCGGCTATGAAATCGACGTGCTCGTGACGCCCGATCCGCTCAAGAAGCCCGACTTGCGCTTTCAGCCCGTGTTCGACTATGAGCAGGTGCTGGTCGTCGCCGATGAACACGCGCTGGCGAGCGAACCGTACGTCACGCCTGAACAGCTCGCGAAAGAAGTGCTGATCACGTATCCCGTCGAAACCGATCGGCTCGACATTTACACGCAATTCCTGACGCCCGCGAACGTGGTGCCGCGGCGTCACAAGGTGATCGAGACGACCGACATCATGCTGCAGATGGTCGCGAGCGGCCGCGGCGTGGCGGCGCTGCCGCGCTGGCTGGCGGAGGAGTACGCAGACTGGATGCCGCTTACGCCGCTGAAACTGGGGAAGAAGGGCATTGCGAAGCAGATTTTTCTTGGCACGCGCAAGGCCGATGACGAGCTCGACTATCTGGCCGCATTCGTCAAGACGGCGCGCGAGTCGAAGTGGAAGGCGGCGAAACTGCGAGCCTAGTCTGGCGAGACATCGCAGGTTGTCAGGGCAGCTCGACTCAGGTTTTGCGAAATGATCGAGCGTGCCCTTGTGCATATAGCGAGTACACGGATGACGCCGTGTCGGCGCCGTCCGTCACGTTCAGCGCAGTGTCCGGAAGCTCGCGCGAACCTCGTCCGTGAACGTTTGTGGCTGTTCCCATGCCGCAAAGTGTCCACCCTTCGGCAGGCGATTGTAGTGGATCAGTTTCGGATACGCGCTTTCCGTCCAGCTTCGCGGGGCCGCGTAGATTTCGTCCGGAAACACACTGACTGCAACGGGAATCGCGACATGCTTCGGGGCGAAGAAGTTGAGCTTGTTTTCCCAATACAGTCGCGCCGACGATACGGCCGTACCGGTCAGCCAGTAAAGCGTGACGTTGTCGAGCACGTCGTCTCGCGTCAGCCCTTCGGCCTGGCCATTGAAGACGCGTGCAATAAGCGCCTGACTGCTGGCGTCGTGGTCGAGCATCCAAGCGGCGAGACCGATGGGCGAGTCTTCAATCGCATACAGCGTCTGCGGACGATTCGCCATTTCCAGCGCATAACCAAGGCCGTGCTTGTAGAAGTAGTCGAGCTGTTCGTAGGCGCGCTGCTCGTCGCCTGAAAGACCGTTCGGCATTGGCTCGCCGAACTTGAGTGCATTCGCGATGTTGTCGGGGACGGTGGCGGGCATGTTGGTGTGAATGCCCAGCAAGCCGGGCGGCGCGATCAGCGCCATCTGCTCCGTGACAGCGTTGCCCCAATCGCCGCCTTGCGCCACGTAGCGCGTATATCCAAGGCGCTTCATCAGGACGACCCAGGCGCGTGCAATGCGTGCAGGATCCCAGCCGGTCGTTGTCGGCTTGCCCGAGAAACCATAGCCCGGAAGCGACGGAATCACCACGTCGAACGCGTCTGACGCCGTCCCGCCATGAGACGTTGGATTGGTCAGCGGATCGATGATCTTCAGTTGCTCGATGATCGAACCCGGCCAACCGTGCGTGATGATGACGGGCAGAGCGTCCTTGTGCTTCGACCGGACGTGGACGAAATGGATGTCGAGCCCATCGATTTCGGTCACGAACTGCGCCAGCGCGTTCAGCTTCGCTTCGACCTTGCGCCAGTTATAGTCGTTTGCCCAATAACGCGCGAGTGACTGCATCGTTGCAAGTTGCACGCCTTGCGACGCATCCGTGACGGTCTCCCGCTCCGGCCACTTCGTGGCCCGGATGCGCCTGCGCAAATCGACCAGTTGCGATTCCGGCACATGCACACGAAGCGGACGAATGGCCGACTTGTCGCCGCCTGCCGGTGCCGCGACGTCAATGGCGGCCTGATTGGTTTCTGCAAAAACGAGTTGACTCAACGACGCTGCTGCAATGCTCGCCGCTGCGGCTCCAATAAAGCGGCGACGCGACGGGATCGGGCAAGAAATTTCGTTTGACATACAAACTCCAGTGACGCATTTGATGCGATTTAATCGGATGCGATGCAGTGTTGCACGGGCGTTCTATGTTGTCAAGCGGTAGCGATTAAATCGTATCCGATCGATATGAGGGCCGTGAACGGAAAGCGCTGGCATTCACGTCCGACAAAACGCGCGGCAGCGGAGACGTCGTGGGAATCGCGGAAGGTCTTGCAGAAAGGGTTCGTCAAACAGAAGACAGCGCGCCGCGCGCTGTCTTGCCAACGATGAAGCGATCTTATGCGTGACCGCTTTCGCGTGTCCCGATGGCATCGAGTTCGGCCAGCACCGCATTCGTCAGATTCAGCCGGGCCGCCTGCATGTTCTCGCGCAAGTGCGCAAGCGACGACGTGCCGGGAATCAGCAGAATATTCGGCGCACGATGCAGCAGCCAGGCGAGCGCCACTTGCATCGGCGTGGCGTCGAGCCTGCGTGCCACGTCCGACAGCGCAGACGACTGGATCGGCGTAAATCCGCCGAGCGGGAAGAACGGCACGTATGCGATGCCCTTCGCAGCCAGCGCGTCGATCAGCGCATCGTCGTCGCGCTGGACGAGGTTGTAGTGATTCTGCACGCAGACGATCTCCGCGATGCGTTCGGCTTCCTCGATCTGCTTCGCGGTCACATTACTCAGTCCGATGTGCCGCACGAGTCCTTCCTGCTGCATATCCGCGAGCGCCGTGACCTGCTCTTCGATCGACCCTTCTGCGGGACTGTGAATATTGCCCATCACGCGGATGTTCACGATATCGAGCACGTCGAGGCCGAGATTGCGCAGGTTGTCATGCACGCCGCGCCGCAGATCATCCGGCTCGCGCGCGGAAAGCCACGCGCCGTCGTCGCCGCGAATCGCGCCGAGCTTGGTGACGATGGTCAGATCGTCGGGGTACGGATGCAGCGCCTCGCGGATCAGCTGATTGGTGATGTGCGGCCCGTAGAAATCGCTGGTGTCGATGTGATTGACGCCCGATTCGACGGCTTCGCGAAGAATCGCGACGCACGCGGCGCGGTCTTTCGGCGGGCCGAATACGCCGGGGCCCGCCAGCTGCATCGCGCCGTAACCCATGCGGCGAACTTCGCGGCCGGCAAGCAGAAAAGTGTCGTTGAACGTCGGCATTGCGCCCTCCTTGATTAACGATGAACGACAGTGTGGACGGATTGCATTGTTGAATAAAGGTATCTAAAGTGCACAGGTTGTTGAAAAAATTGAACAATTGACTATGGACCTGAACGATCTCGCGGCCTTCGTATCGGTTACGCGCGCGGGCGGCTTTCGCGATGCGGCGCGCACGAGCGGCGTGTCGGCGTCGAGCCTGAGCATCGCCGTGCGCCGCCTCGAAACCCGGCTCGGCTTGCGGCTGCTCAACCGCACCACGCGCAGCGTCGCGCCGACGGAAGCGGGGCTGCGGCTCATCGAGAAGCTCACGCCACTTTTCAGCGAAATGGAAGCGGCGCTCGATGTGCTCAACGTCTTTCGCGACAAGCCGAGCGGTACGCTCAAGCTCAACGTGCCGTCGAGCGCCGCGCGCATCGTGTTGCCGTCCGTGATCGAGCCTTTTCTGAAGACCTATCCTGACATTCGCGTGGAAGTGGTCGTCGAAGACGGCTTTGTCGATGTGCTGTCGATCGGTTGCGACGCGGGCATCCGCTACGACGAGCGGCTCGAGCAGGACATGATCGCCATTCCGATCGGCCCGCGCGTGCAGCGTTTCGCGACGGCCGCGACGCCCGCGTATCTCGATGCGCGTGGCCGCCCCGAGCATCCGCGCGAACTGCTCGACCACGCATGCTTGCGCGGCCAGTTCGCGGGCGGCGCCATGCCGACCTGGGACTTCGAGCGCGACGGCGAAGTAGTGCGGCTCGATCCGACGGGGCCGCTCGTCGTGCGGCCGAGCGCGGCGATCGAACTGGCCGTCAGCGCCGCACTAGCCGGTGTGGGCGTGATCCACCTGTTCGAGCCGATGCTGCAGCCGCATCTCGACAGCGGCGCGCTCGAGCCGATTCTCGAACCGTGGTGGCAGCGTTTTTCCGGGCCGTTTCTCTACTATCCGGGGCGGCGTCACCTGCCTGCGCCGTTGCGCGCGTTCGTCGATTTCGTGAAGACGGACGGCGCCGCGAATGGATCGTCCGGCTGACCCGCTGCATGCGCGCATCGCGTCGCCGTGCACTTTTGCTAAAGCGCCGCGTTCGACAAAAGCGCGGCGCACGCGCGCGCGCCAATATCGACGATGATCGACAGGCTTCCGTGCGCGCATGTCGAAGCCGGCATTGGAATAATCCACGGCGCGAAGTGTTGACGAGAGATCGGGCCACGCTAGCGCAAGTCGTGTCCCGAGTGGCCAGCGTGGAAATCGGCCGGGATGAAGCGGTTGCAAGCACGGTCCGCTTTTCGGGGATGTACTGCGCTTTCGACCCGGCGCCGCAGCGAGTTGCGGCTCTGCAGTGGGAGCGCGATCGATCAATCTGACTCTCCAGCTCTCGACATGAACATGGAACGCGTGTCTCTTCTCGGCAAGCAAAACCCGACGCTGACATTGACGCTTGCCGGGGCGCTGGCATTGTTCGTTTTTCTGGTCGATTCGTTCGGCCATTACGCAACGGCGATCATGGTGCTGTATTCCATCGTCGTCATGCTGGCCGCCACCGTGCTGTCGAGCCGGGGCACGCTGCTCGTCGCCGTGGCCTGCATCGGGGCGACCGTGATCGGCCATCTGATCGGGCATCTCGACGAAGAGACGTTCTCCTCGCTCGCCCGCGCGACTATCGCGTGCTTTTCGATCGTCGCGACGACGGCGCTGACATTGCGCATCCAAGCCGACAGCGTGCGCCTCGCGCAACAGGTGCGCGAGCTGAACCGCACGCACGAAGCGCTGAACCGGTCGACGGCCGAGCTTGCGCACGCGACGCGCGTGACCATGCTCGGCGAGCTCGCCGCGTCGATCGCGCACGAAGTGAGCCAGCCGCTCGCGGCGATCACGACACACGGAGAAGCGGGTCTTCGCTGGTTGAGGCGCGAAACGCCGAACCTCGACGAAGCCTGCCATGCGTTCGAATCGATGACGAGCAACGCGCGCCGTTCGAGCGAAATCATCCGCCGCATACGGGCGCTGGCCAGAAAGAGCGAAACGGTGTTCGCGCCGCTCGATATCAACGGCATCATCGTCGAGACGATCGACTTGCTGGATCGCGAAGTGAAGAAGCATGGCGCCGTCGTGAAGATGGATCTCACGCCCGGCGAGTTGACTGTCACCGGCGATCGCGTGCAGCTTCAGCAGGTGCTGATCAATCTGGCCGTGAACGGCTTGCAGGCGATGTCGTCGATTCACGACCGGCCGCGCGAGTTGAGGCTGCATACGCGTGTCGAAGAAGGGCGGCGCGCCGTTGTCGCCGTCGAAGACTCCGGCATTGGCATCGCGCCCGAGGTCGCGTCGCGTCTGTTCGTCGCGTTCTTCACGACCAAGGCGGAAGGCATGGGCATGGGGCTGTCGATTTGCCGCTCGATCGTCGAAGGGCATGGCGGCTCGATCTCGTGCGTCTCGCCGCCGCAACGCGGTGCGCGAATGCAGATCGAGCTTCCCATCGCGTGACAGCGCGCGATGTAGAATCCGGCGTCATCACGCATCCAGGACCAATCAAACAGTTCAGCGTGCTTGAAGCGCGTCGAAGGTAGCCGCGTCGTCCGCGCTGTTCGCCGCGGCGGCAGACGATGATTTCGCGTGCTTGTCGCGAGTGAGCTTCTCGTGAACGTCGTGCGTGAGCCGCGCGATCTGTTCCGTCAGTTCGCGGGTCAACTCCGTCAACGCCGTATTTTGCCGCAGCAGTTCCTGCATTTGCGCGGCCTGATGCGCGAGCGCCTTGTCGCGCCGTTCCGCCGCCAGCGCCAGCGCCTCGCGATGCCGCGCGTCGGCATCGGCGAGCGCCTTGTCCCTGTCGGCCTGACGCGTTTGCGCAAGCAGGATCAGCGGCGCCGCATACGCCGATTGCAGACTGAACGCGAGATTCAACAGCACAAACGGATACACGTCGAAACGCGTGACGCCGCTCACGTTCAACCCGATCCATATCGCGACGATCACCGTTTGCGTCACCAGAAATGCCGGCGTGCCGAAGAAGCGCGCGAACGATTCGGCCTTCAACGCGAACCAGTCGTTGCCGAACACGGTGGAGAGATGCGTGTACGGAAGCTGAAAACGCAAATGATCGCGCTGCTCCAGTTGTGCTTCGTTGGATGCGCAAGCATCGGCGGCAGGTTCGCTCTCGCGCGACGCGAAGGGCTTCGTGTTGCTTTCCATGATGTCGGGTGATGGCTCGAAACGGATGAAGGTGCGCGGCGTGGCGCGCGCACCGCATCTCACTCTAGACGTCGAGCGATGCGCGCTGTTGTGCGAACGCACGAGCGAATACGCATGCGCACGTCTTTGCTACACGACACACGTCGCCCTGGCGCAACGGGCGAATGGTCGTGCGGATAGCAAAGTGCCGGGGCGATGCGCAACGTGCGTGTTCCGTTCACGGGGATACTGGCCTGGCACGCGATGCACCGCGACTGTAGATCGCGTGGCGCGGATCGTGTATCTCGCCCCATCGCAGTCTCTCTGTTCGCGATGCGCGTGCGACAGTCGAATTGGCATCAATGAAGGAGCTAGTCATGGCAACGTTTGTATTGAAAGACGGTACGCAGCTTTTCTATAAAGACTGGGGCTCGGGCAAGCCCGTCGTGTTTTCGCACGGCTGGCCGCTCAACGCTGATGCGTGGGACGCGCAGATGATGTATCTGGCCGGGAAGGGCTACAGGGTGATCGCTCACGACCGGCGCGGGCATGGCCGCTCGAGCCAGCCGTGGGACGGCAACGACATGAGCCGTTACGCCGACGATCTCGCGGAACTGATCGAGTTTCTCGACGTAAAGGATGCCGTGCTGGTGGGGCACTCCACGGGCGGCGGCGAAGTGGCGCGCTATATCGGCCGACACGGCACGGCGTGCGTGCACAAGGCGGTGCTGATCGCCAGCGTGCCGCCGCTGATGCTGCGCACGCCTGCCAATCCTGGCGGCCTGCCGCTTTCGGTGTTCGACGAGATCCGAAAGGGCGTGAAGGAGAACCGCTCGCAGTTTTTCAAGGATCTCGCGACGCCTTTCTACGGCTTCAATCGCGAAGACGCGAAGCCGTCGCAAGGCACCATCGACGCGTTCTGGTACGCGGGCATGCAGTGCTCGATCAAGAGCGCGTACGACTGCATCAAGGCGTTTTCGGAAACGGACTTCACCGAAGATCTGAAGAAGATGGACGTGCCGACGCTGGTGCTGCAAGGGGACGCCGATCAGATCGTGCCCATCGACGATTCCGGCAAGCTCTCGTCGAAGATCGTGCCTGACGGCAAGCTGAAGATTTATGCGGGCGCGCCGCACGGCCTGTGCACGACGCACGCGGACCTCGTCAACGCCGATCTGCTGACGTTCATCCAGGCATAGCAGAAGCGGCCCACGGGCCAGGTTGGCAAACGTTTCGCACGGCATCGCGTGGTGTTCGCCGCGCGCAGGGTCATTGCAGCGCCCTGCGTGCGAAGCGGGAACGCAGCCACGTTCCCAACCGGTGGACGTACAGATAGACGACGGGCCTCGTATGGAGCACGAGCATCTGGCTCGCGAGCAGCCCGCCGACGATCGAAATGCCGAGCGGCCGCTGCAGACCCGCGCCTTCGCTGCTGGCGAGCGCGAGTGGTAGCGAGTGGTAATGCGCCGAGCAGCGCGGCGCTCGATCGTGCCGTTATGTTCGCCGCCGCTTGCCGAGCGCGAACATCCCATTGGTTCCGTCGCCGATCTGCGGCGTCACACGCTGATTCACAGCGAAGGGTCTCTCGTCGCATGGCGAGACTGGATGAGGCTGCATCGCAAGGCGGACCCGGGCAAACACGAAGCGGGCAAACGCACACGAATCGCCCGCACGGCCAACGCGATCATTGCGCACCAAGCTTCCTGATCAACGCATCGAGTTGCGCCATTTCTTCTTCGGTCAGATCGGTCAACGGCGCGCGCACGGGGCCCGCATCGTGCCCAACCAGCCTGGCGCCCGCTTTCACGATACTCACCGCATACCCTTGGCGGCGATTGCGAATGGCCAGATACGGCAGGAAGAATTCATCGAGCAGCTTGCCCGTCGTTGCGTGATCGTTGGCTGCGATAGCGCGGTAGAACTGCATTGCCGTCTTTGGAATGAAGTTGAACACGGCCGACGAATACACCGGCACGCCGAGCGCCTTGTATGCGGCCGCATACACTTCCGCCGTCGGCAGGCCGCCGAGATACGAGAAGCGCTCGCCCATCCGACGACGTATCGTCACCATGCTTTCGATATCGCCCACGCCGTCCTTGAAGCCGATCAGGTTCGGGCATTTGTCGGCGAGACGTTCGAGCGAATCGGCATTGAGCTTCGAATTGGCGCGGTTATAAATGATCACGCCCATCTTGGGAACGGACTTGCAGACCTGCTCGGCGTGCGCGGCGATGCCTTCCTGCGATGCTTCAGTCAGATAGTGTGGCATCAGCAGAATGCCGTGCGCGCCATTGCGCTCGGCTTCCTGCGCGTATTCGATGGCCACGCGCGTCGGGCCGCCCGCGCCCGCGAGGATCGGCACCTTGCCTTTGCAGGTTTCCGTCGCCGTGCGCACCACGTTCGTATAGTCAGACTTCGTGAGCGAGAAGAATTCGCCCGTGCCGCCCGCCGCGAACAGCGCCGTCGCGCCATACGGCGCGAGCCATTCGAGGCGCGCTGCATAGGTGTCGGCGCGGAAGTCGCCGTTGCGGTCGAAGTCGGTGACGGGAAATGACAGAAGGCCTTCGGAAACGATCGCTTTCAGTTCTTGTGGCGTGGTCATGATTGAGCTTGCTTGTGTGTCGATGAATGTGAAGCGGCCTCATTGGCCGCGTTTTTTTTGTTTGCCTTCGCCTTCGTGTGCTTTAACGCACGAGGCAAGGACGCTTGTTATCGAATTTCCAGTTCGGGATCAGATACTGCATTGCGACGCCGTCGTCGCGTGCGCCGAGGCCGTGTTGCAGATATAGCGCGTGCGCCTGCTCGATAGCGTCCATGTCCAGCTCGATGCCGAGTCCAGGCTTGGCCGGCACCTTCACCTTGCCGCCGACGATCTGCAGCGGCTCACGCGTCAGATATTGGCCGTCCTGCCAGATCCAGTGTGTATCGATGGCGGTGATCTTGCCTGGCGCGGCCGCCGCGACGTGCGTGAACATCGCGAGCGAAACGTCGAAGTGGTTGTTCGAATGCGAACCCCACGTGAGGCCCCAGTCGTTGCACATCTGCGCGACGCGCACGGAGCCTTGCATGGTCCAGAAGTGCGGATCGGCGAGGGGGATATCGACCGATTGCAGCTGGATGGCGTGGCCCATCTGACGCCAGTCGGTGGCGATCATGTTGGTGGCCGTCGGCAGCCCCGTTGCGCGGCGGAATTCGGCCATCACTTCGCGGCCCGAATAGCCGTTCTCGGCGCCGCACGGGTCTTCCGCGTATGCGAGCACGTGGTGCTGGTCGCGGCATAAACGGATCGCCTCGGCAAGCGACCACGCGCCGTTCGGATCGAGCGTCACGCGAGCTTCGGGAAAGTGTTCGGCCAGTGCCGTCACGGCTTCGATTTCGGCGTCGCCGGGAAGCACGCCGCCCTTGAGCTTGAAGTCGTTGAAGCCGTAGCGCGCTTGCGCAGCCTGCGCGAGACGCACCACCGCTTCGGGCGTCATGGCTTCTTCCGTGCGCAGACGTTCCCAGTCGTCGCGGCCGTCGGCGCCGCTCGCATACGGCAGATCCGTTTTGTTGCGGTCGCCGATATAGAACAGGTAGCCGAGCATCTCGACTTCGTCGCGCTGCTGGCCTTCGCCGAGCAACGCCGCGACGGGCACGCCGAGATGCTGGCCGAGCAGATCGAGCAGCGCGGCTTCGAGCGCCGTCACGGCGTGGATCGTCGTGCGCAGGTCGAAGGTCTGCAAGCCGCGGCCGCCTGAATCGCGATCGGCGAACTGCGTGCGTACCTTGTTCAGAATGGCCTGCAAATTGCCGATCGACTGGCCGACGACGAACGCGCGCGCATCGTCGATCGTCTTGCGGATGTTTTCGCCGCCCGGCACTTCGCCGACGCCCGTGTTGCCCGAGCTGTCGCGCAGGATCACGATGTTGCGCGTGAAGAACGGGCCGTGCGCGCCGCTCAGGTTCATCAGCATGCTGTCGCGGCCGGCGACGGGCACGACGCGTAATTCAGTGACGATGGGCGCGCCTTGGGTGGGTGTTGCAGTCGTAGACATGAGTGTCGGTCCTGGTTGGGTCCTTTGTATGCTGTTTCCGCTGCCTGTGGATTCAGTTCAGCGGAGTCACGGTGCTTCGCGCGGCGTTTGCCCGGCGATTTCGATCCAGTTCGCGCCGAGTCCGCCTTCGCAGCGCGACACGGCGGCGAGGGCGCCGGAGTCCGCGTCGATTGCGTACACGCTGACATGCGCGGATTTCTCGCCGCACGCGACGAGATAACGTCCCGACGGATCGATCGCGAAGCCGCGCGGCTGCATTTCCGTGTCCGTGTAGCCCGTGTAGTGAAGTGAGCGTTCGCGCGTCACGCGATACGCGACCAGGCGGCTCGACGTGCGCTCCGCGATGTAGAGGTAGCGCCCGTCGGGCGTGATCTGAAAGTCGGCGCTCCACACGTGCGACGCGAGCGTTGCCGCATCGGTCTGAGCGGAGCGCACGCGTCCGTCCTGCAGATGGGCGAGCGCGGGCGCGCGCGGCGACACCGATTGCGCCGCAAGCTGGCCGGTTTCGACATCGCGCGTGAAGACGGCGATGGTTGCGCGAAATTCGCTCGACACGTACAGCGTGCGTTGGTCAGGCGAGAAGCGCAGATGTCGCGGCCCGAAGCCCGCTTCGACCTGCACCTTCTGCACGAACTCGATCCGTGCGTCGTCGTCGGCGTGGCCGGTAATCGAAAAGCAGAACACGGCGTCCGAGCCGAGGGAGGTCACATAGGCGAAGCGGCCGTCCGCAGAAGCGATGACCGCGTGCGCATGCACGAACCCCTCGACCACCTGGCGTAGCTCGATTTTTCTACCGGCGCGATACAGGCTCAGCGAGTTTTCGCCGTACGACGCGCCGAGCAGCCACGTGTCCGAAGGGGTCAATGACAGATACGCGAGGCTCGCTTCGATGGGCGTGGTGCCGGCGTGCGTCAGGCGGCCCGTGCCTTGGTCGAGCGAATACGTAACGATGCTGCGTTGCACGCCGCGCGTTGCGGCGTACAAGGCTTTGCCGTCGGCGGACAGCGCCATCGGCATGACGGCCTCGCCGGCGGGATGACGCGCGACGGGGGCAATGGCGCCCGTCGCGCACTCGACGCGAAACACGGCGATGTCGCCGTCGGCCGCATTCGAGACGAATGCGTAGAACGATGTTTGCTCACTCATGATGGACAGTCGCTCACGCGACACCCGGCTATGCGCAGTGCGACGGTCATTTCTGCGGCTGCCCGATTTCGTGATCCGCGAGATATTCGAGCGCGCGCACCATACCGGAGTGATCCCATCCCTTGCCGCCGTGTGCGGCGCACGCATTGAACAGCGCCTGGCAAGTCGCCGTGTTCGGCAGCGATACGCCGAGCGCCTGCGCCGTCGACAGTGCGAGGTTCAGGTCTTTTTGATGCAGCTCGATGCGAAAGCCCGGGTCGAACGTGCGTTTGGTCATGCGCTCGCCGTGCACTTCGAGAATGCGCGACGAAGCGAAGCCGCCCATCAGCGCCTTGCGCACTTTCTCGGCGTCGGCGCCCGCTTTCGATGCCAGCAGCAGCGCTTCGCCCACGGCTTCGATGGTCGCGGCGACGATCACCTGGTTGGCGACCTTGCAGATCTGGCCTGCGCCGACTTCGCCGATCAACGAGACGTTCTTGCCCATCATGTCGAACAGCGGCTTGACCTGGTCGAACGTGGCTTGCGCGCCGCCCACCATGATCGTCAAAGACGCCGCCTTCGCGCCCACTTCGCCGCCCGACACGGGCGCATCGAGATAATCCGCGCCTTTCTCGCGCACGCGCGCGGCGAACTCGCGCGTTGCGATCGGCGAGATCGAGCTCATGTCGACGACGATCTGCCCCGTGCGCAGCGTGTCCGCCACGCCGTTTTCGCCGAACAGCACGCGTTCGACGTCGGGGGTATCGGGCACCATGATGAAGATCACGTCCGCTTTCGATGCAACCTCGGCGGCGCTCGAACAGGCCGTGACGCCTGCTTGCGTCAACTCGTCGGGCACGCCGCTGCGCGTGAAGGCGGCGAGTTCGACGCCGTTCTTGCGAAGATTCGCCGCCATGGGGCGGCCCATGATGCCGAGTCCGATGAAGCCTGCTTTTTGCATTCGTTACTCCCAGATTGAGTCGTGTTGTCGTTCGTCCATTCAGGTCGGTTCACGCGGTTCGGCCGTCAGCCCGGCATGAAGTGCTGGCGGACGCTTTGCGCCCCGCCGCGCAGCAGCCCCATATCGGCGCAGACGGACACCAGCGTGCAGCCCATACCCAGATAGCGGTCGGCGTCCTGCTGCACGTGCGCGAGGATGCCGGATGGCTTGCCCGCCGCGTTCGCGCGTTCGAATACGTGCGCAATGGCCTGCTGGACTTCGGCGTGACCCGGATTGCCCAGATGGCCGAACGCGGCGGCGAGATCCGATGGCCCGATGAATACGCCGTCGACGCCTTCGACTGCGACGATGTCATCGATCGACTCGACGGCGGCGCGGCTTTCGATCTGCACGATCACACAGATGTTGTCGTTGGCCACCTGCAGATAGTCGGTCAGCGAGCCGAAGCGGTTGCCCCGATGCCCGACCGACACGCCGCGAATGCCTTGCGGCGGATAACGCGTGGCGGCCACTGCGCGCCGCGCGTCCGCCGCGCTGTCGACGAACGGGATCAGCAAATTGAAGACGCCGGCATCGAGCATCCGCTTGATGATCACGGCGTCGTTGGCGGGCGGACGAACGATCGGCGCGGAGCGGCTGTCTTTCAGCGCCATCAACTGCGGGATCAACGTCAATTCGTCGTTGGGCGCGTGCTCGGCGTCGAGCAGAATCCAGTCGAAACCGACGGTGCCCAGCAGTTCCGTCGCGATCGGGCTGGCAAGCGATGCCCAGCAGCCGATCAGCCGTTCGCGACTTTTGACCGAGGCGCGAAAGCGGTTGGGCAGCGGTTGATACGTTGACGACAAAGCCATCTCGATCTCCTGACCGGCGAGTCTCGCCCGGCAATTGGCATTGCGGAACATGGTATGTCATAGGACGTCTGAGTACAAGGTATGTTGTCAGTCGGCCGGGAGAAGTGGTGGTAAACCCTGTGCCGTCCACATGAAAGCCTTCGCGCGGCAAGGGAGCGGTTTGCCATATTATGATTGCGTGTTGTACGATGACAGATGTTACGGTCTGCGGATAGATCGCGACAACGCGCGGCAGGCGAGAAAGCTCATGCCGATTCTCGAAACGCGGGGCGGAGCGCCTGCTGGGGCGATGGTTTCCGATGCGCCGTAGAAGTGTGCCGCGCGATGGCGCGCGGCGGCGCGTCGAGAATGAAAAAAAGCGGCCCACATTGGCCGCTTTTCATTGGTCAGCGCGACAGATCACGAAGCGCGCGTTGTCCCTTCCTCCGCCAGAATGCTCGCGCGGCGCAGGCGCTCGCGGCTGCTCGACAGGTGCATGCGCATCGCGGCACGCGCGCCGTCGGGGTCTTTGCGCGCGATCGCGTCCAGGATGTTCTCGTGTTCGAGATTCACGCGCGCCATGTAGGCGCTCAGATCGCTCTGCGCGAGCTTCGGCGAATCGACGCGATGCCGCGGAATCAACGCTGTTCCCAACTGTGTCAGGATGTCGACGAAATAGCGGTTGCCCGTCGCGGTTGCAATCGAAATATGAAAGCGCAGATCGGCGGCCGTGCTGTCGCCGCCCGCGCGGCTCGCTTCCTCGACGGCGTCGAGCGCCGCGCGAATCTTCGCGATATCGCGTTCGCTTGCGCGCTGGGCTGCGAGCCCTGCACATTCCGTCTCGAGACTGATGCGCAATTCGAGTACCGACAACACGTCGTTCAGCGTCGTGGCGGGCACCATCTCGAGACCGAGCGGCTCGCGGCGCGGTTCGAGCACGAAGCTGCCGATGCCGTGACGCGTTTCGATCACGCTGTTGGCTTGCAGCCGCGAAATGGCTTCGCGCACGACGGTACGGCTCACTCCGAGCAACGACATCAATGTGGTTTCCGTGGGCAGCTGGTCGCCGGGCTTGAGTGCATGCGATGCCACCTGCTCGTTGACATAAGCGACGACCTGATCAGCAAGGCTACCGCGTGCCCGCCTTGGGATCGAACCGGGTGCTGCAGACGCGGCCATTTGTACGCTCCTCGGAATTTCAGATTTATCTTCATTATACGTTGTCCTACAACGGAAAAATCAGATTGCCACGGGAATAACAGTGCGTTTTCAACGGCTTGCTGGCGAGTGCACACGGTGCCCGACTCATCCGTGCGCAACCGCTTGTCGGACATCGCATCGCCAGAACGCATTGGAGACGATTGAATCGGGAAGCGCCTGCTGTACGGTATATTGCGAGGCTGATCTGCAAGCGCAGATCAAATGGGCAAGCGGGCAACGTCGAAGCGATGTGCTCTTGCTCATGTCGCGAGCCTGCCTCCGGAGCCGTATGCCAGCCTTCGATCTTCGCACCGTCATTCTGATGTCGTCAGTCATGCCAGGTTTGATGGCGCTCGTGATGTTTTCATTAGGGCGCGGTTTTCCTGCCAATATCCGCGGCGTCGCGCATTGGGCGGCGGGCGCGCTGACCGTGTCGGTATCGGCGATTCTGCTTGCGCTGCGCGGGGGAATCGCCGACTGGCTTTCCATCGTGGTTGCCAACGTCGGCATCATTTTGGGCACAGGGCTGTGGCTCGTCGGCAGCCAGTTGTTTTTCGGGCAGCGTCCGTCGCGACGCTTCATCGCGCTGCTCGTCCTGACGGGCGCCATCGCGATGAGCTGGATGACGTGGGTGCAGCCCACCGTGGCGGGGCGCACGCTGTGCATGTCCGCGATATTGACGCTGACGTACGGCGGCAACGGCATCACGATGTTGCGCTTTGGCAGAGGCAGCCATTCGGCGCTGTTCGTCGGATCGATGCTGCTCGTGCAAGCGGTCGTCACGGCGACTCGCGGCCTGACCACGCTGACCGTGGACAGCGCGAGCGCCGGATTGTTCTCCGCGGATCTGATTCAACGGCTCTATCTGACGACAGGCGCATTGATGTCGCTGACGGTGACGGTCGGCTTGCTGTTCGTCGCAATGGACCGGCTGCGCAATCAACTCGAACAGCAGTCGTTCATGGACCCGCTGACGGGACTGCTGAATCGCCGCGCGTTTCTGGGCGCATACCAGCAGGAGCGCGAGAAGGCGATGCGCGCGGGCGGGCTATTGTCGCTATTGCTGATCGATCTCGACCACTTCAAGCAGGTGAACGACACCTACGGGCACGCAACGGGCGATCGCGTTTTGATCGACTTCGCGAAGCGTGTCGCCGGGATGTTGCCCGGTTCGCATCATCTTGCCCGCTGGGGCGGCGAGGAATTCGCCGTGCTGCTGCCGCGCGTCGCACCCGACGAGGCCCGCGAGCATGCCGAGCGCATCCGCCACGGCGTCGCGCAGAAGGACGATGCGGCATTGCCTCGCTACACATGCAGTATCGGCGTCGCATGCATGGCGTCGAGCGACGCGACGATCGAGCAGCTGGCGCGAGACGCCGACGAAGCGCTGTACGGCGCGAAGCGCGGCGGCCGCAATCGGGTCCAGCTCAGCGACAACGTCATTCTGCTGTAGACGGGCCCGCAAGGCGGCCGCACGTCCGTCTCGACATCGCGACTGCATGCATATCTGAAAGGACCGGGCGCTTCACAACGCGAGCACCCAGCGACTTTGCGAATAATGGCGGACACCATTTCCGGTGAAGGAGAAATCGATGTCCGGCAATTCAGAAGTTCGTCCGCCGCTGCCGCCGTTTACGCGTGAAACGGCCATTGCGAAAGTGCGGCAAGCGGAGGACGGTTGGAATACGCGCGACGCCGCAAAAGTCGCGCTCGTGTATTCCGTCGATACCTGGTGGCGAAACCGAGCGGAGTTCGTGCAAGGCCGCGATGAAGCACGCGCATTTCTCGAACGAAAATGGCGCAAGGAATTCGACTATCGCCTCATCAAGGAGATGTGGGCTTTCACGGACAATCGCATTGCGGTGCGTTTCGCCTACGAATGGCGCGACGACGCCGGTAACTGGTTCCGCTCATATGGCAACGAGAACTGGGAGTTCGGCCCGGACGGGCTGATGCATCATCGTCATGCCAGCATCAACGACCTGCCGATCAACGAAAGCGAACGCAAGTTCCATTGGCCGCTCGGTCGCCGGCCCGACGATCATCCCGGGTTGAGCGAACTGGGCCTTTGAACTTGCACGGACCTGTCATTCCTTTCAACGCGCTCATAACCGCATGATCCGACATCGGTTATGAGCGACGTCTCCTGCATGAAAACGCTTCCAGCGCGTGTCCGGACATCCGTTGTGCAGTTCGCCGACCCTTTGTGGACACCTGTGGCAGAATCTCGCGCGCATCAACGAACGAGTGCCGAATAAATGCAGGAGACGCCGTGATTCAAGGTATTGCCCGATTCTTTACGCAGGTGGTTCATCGCTTTCTGCCTGATCCGCTGATTTTCGCGTTGCTTCTCACCGCGATCACTTTTGCGTTGTCATTGGGCCTGACGCCCAAATCGCCCGACGAACTCGTGTTCATCTGGGGCAGCGGCTTCTGGAACCTGCTCGCATTCACGATGCAAATGGCGATGATCCTCGTCACGGGTCATGCGCTCGCCACATCGGGGCCCGTGAAGAACGTGCTGTCCGCGCTGGGCGGCATGGCGAAGACGCCGGCGCACGGCACGATGCTCGTCGCGCTGGTGAGCGGCATGGCGTGCGCGATCAACTGGGGCTTCGGTCTCGTGCTCGGCGCAATGTTCGCGCGCGAAGTGGCGCGGCGCGTGCGCGGCGTCGATTACCGTCTGCTCGTGGCGGCTGCGTATATGGGCTTTCTGACGTGGCATGGCGGCCTGTCGGGCTCGGTGCCGCTCGTAGCGGCAACCAAGGGCAACCCGATGGAAAAGGTGATCGGCCTGATCCCCGTTTCGCAGACGCTCTTTACTGGCTACAACCTGTTCATCACGGCTGCGTTGATCGTCGCGCTGCCGCTGCTGGTTCGCGCGATGATGCCGCGCGCCGACGAGGTCGTGTCCGTCGATCCCGCATTGCTCGCCGACGAGCCCGTGATGGAGCGCAAGCTCACGGCGCAGTCGACGGCCGCAGAACGTATCGAAGAAAGCCGCATTCTGTCGATCCTGGTCGCGCTGCTGATTGCCGCCTACCTGGTCATTCGCTTCATGAAAAAGGGCTTCAGCCTCGATATCGACACGGTCAATATCGTTTTTCTCGCCGCGGGCATTCTGCTGCACAAGACGCCGATGGCTTATGCGCGTGCAATCGCGAACGCGGCGCGCGGCACAGCGGGCATCATGATCCAGTTTCCGTTCTATGCGGGCATTCAGGCCACGATGGATCATTCGGGTCTCGCGGGCGTCATCACGAACTGGTTCATCGAAATTGCGAACGTCCACACGTTCCCGCTGCTGACGTTCCTGAGTTCGGCCGTGATCAACTTCGCGGTGCCGAGCGGCGGCGGCCACTGGGTCGTGCAAGGTCCGTTCGTGATGCCCGCTGCCAAGGCGATCGGCGCGGACTTGGGCAAATCGGCGATGGCCATTGCATACGGCGAAGCGTGGACCAACATGGCGCAACCGTTCTGGGCGCTACCCGCGTTGGCCATTGCAGGGCTGGGCGTGCGCGACATCATGGGCTATTGCGTGACGGCGCTATTGTTCTCGGGCCTGATCTTCGTGGCGGGGCTTTACCTGTTCTGACGACAGTCAGCGCAATCGGCCGGTAGACTGTGGGTCGTGTTCAACGGCCCTTACCGCCATGCTGACCATCTATAGCAGCGATCATCGCCTGCATCACGGCGTCGAACTCAAGGACGGCGCGATCTCCGCTTCATTCGAAAAACCCGCCCGCGCCGAAACCGTGCTCAAGCAGGTCGAGACGGTGCGCCTCGGCGACGTCGTCAGTCCCGATGCGTATGACGCGTCACGCTATGTCGGCGCGCATAGCGAGCGCTACGTGGCGTTCCTCGCGCGCGCATGGGACGACTGGACGGCAACGGGGCGCAGCTGTCAGGCGCTGCCGCTAGTGTGGCCCGTGCGCGGGCTGCCCAGCACGGCAATGCCGCAATTCATCGACGGCAAGCTCGGTTTCTTTTCAATGGATGCCGGCTCGCCCATCAACGCAGGCACATGGCAAGCCGTCTGCGCGAGCGCGAATTCGGCGCTGACGGGAATCGATGCATTGGCTCGCGGACAACGCGCGGCCTTCGCGTTGTGCCGTCCGCCAGGGCATCACGCCGGCCGCGAGTACATGGGCGGCTATTGCTATCTGAACAACGCCGCCATTGCCGCGCAGCGCTGCATCGAGCAGGGCGCCAGGCGGGTCGCGGTTCTCGATATCGATTTTCATCACGGCAATGGCACGCAGGACATTTTCTACGATCGCTCGGACGTGCTGTTCGTCTCGATACACGGCGACCCAGGCGTGTCGTATCCGTACTTTTCGGGCTTCGCCGACGAGCGTGGCATCGGCGCAGGCGAAGGCTTCAATCTGAACATGCCTTTGCCGAAGGGCACGCAACTCGATCAGTACGATTCCGCGCTCAGGCATGCGGGCGAAGCCATCGCACGTCATGCGCCCGATGCGCTCGTCGTGTCAATGGGCGTCGATACATTCGAGGGCGATCCCATCAGCCATTTCCGCCTGCGCACGCCGGACTATTTGCGCATCGGCCAAACGCTCGCGGGCTTTGGCGTGCCCACGCTGTTCGTGATGGAAGGGGGCTATATGGTCGATGAAATCGGCGTCAACGCGGTCAACGTGCTGCTCGGATTCGAAGCGCGTATCTGATTACGCGACGAAGATGGGAAGATCGCGCGGCGACATCATTCCAGGCGCATTACGCGAATCTGGCAGCTTCGTCATACTTTTGCCAGCGTTGCGCCACTCTGTAAGCGTAGACTGAAATCAGGCGTCACAGGCGGTGCGAGCGCCGCAGACGGCCTTGCTTGCTGCACAGTCTCTCGCGTTCAAGGAGCCTCGAAATGAAGCAACTTCTTCTCAGTCTCATGGTAACGGCAGGCGTAGCAGCCACGTCGAGCGCTTATGCTCAAAGCACGCCCGCCGACAGCCAGCCGATGGATCAGACGCAGGCACAATCGGCCAATGCATCGGCCGATACGGGTCAGGGCGGTGTCAATTGGGGCAGCGCTGCGCAGGGCACGCGTAACGATCCCCTCTCGCGTCAGGACGTGCGTCAGCAACTGATCCAGTCGGAGCGCGACGGCCAGCTGTCGACGCTCGATCACACGATCTATAAAGGCAATTGATCCGCAAATCTGATCCGCAAGTGCCTTGCTGACGTTCACGGCTTTGGAATGCGGATACGGCTGATCATCAGCGATCCGGAAATGCCGAAGATCAGCGTCAACGGATGCAGTACATGACCCGCTATTCGCCATTCGCCGAACCATAATTGCGGACCGAGAGCCCCCTGCCACGCCGCGACGGTCAACAGCAGAACGATGGCAAACGATGTCGGAATAGGCGTGCCTTCGAAGTGCGTCACTTTCCCCGTACCGCCCGACATCGCTTCCGTCGTCACGTTATAGCGCGCGAGACGCGACACGCCGCACGCCACGAAATACGCGAGCAGCACGCGGTCGAATAATCCGCGCATGCCGCAGCCATAGCCGATGATCGCGGGCGCGACGCCGAACGAGATCACGTCGGCGAGCGAATCCAGTTCCTTGCCAAGCAGCGACGCCTTCTGGCGCCAGCGCGCAATTCTTCCGTCCAGTACGTCGAACACCAGCGCCGCGAACACGAGTGCGCCGGCGAAATAGATGTGCACGACGTCTTCACTGACAAGGTAAGTCATCACCGAAAACAGCGCGCCAGTGCCTGCAACCGCATTACCGAGTGTGAACCAGTCGGCGAGATGGAACTCGCGGATCATCGAGAATCGCTTCATGTTGGCCTTTTTGTCGAGCGGTGAGCAACGATGCTTGCGTTCTGCAAGGCGTGTGCCTTCTCCCGCTGCCGCGGCACACGCAGGCTAGTCTTTCACACCTTTTCCAAACATGGCAATCCTGCCATTTTCGCGTCATCGATCCGTTGGCGCTACCAAACTAGCATAACGAGTTGATTGCTGCGGCGGCGCAGCAAGACGCGAACGCCGCCGCCCGGCGACACGCTCCACAGCTTCGCGCGCGCATCTTACGGAAACCAACACCAGTCATGTGGATCGTCAATCTTGCATTAAAGAGGCCGTACACGTTCATCGTGATGGCCATCCTGATCGTGCTGGCGACGCCATTTGTGCTGTTCTCGACACCCGTGGACGTGCTGCCCGAAATCGACATTCCCGTCGTCAGCATCATCTGGAACTATACGGGCCTGTCTGCCCAGGACGTGGCCAACCGCATCACGTCCGTCAACGAGCGCAGCCTGACGACGACCGTCAACGACATCGAGCACATCGAATCGCAATCGCTGGCGGGCATTTCCGTCATCAAGCTGTTCCTGCAGCCGAACGCGAACATCCAGACGGCCATCGCGCAGACCGTGGCCGTCGAGCAGGCGCAACTGAAACAGATGCCGCCTGGCGCGACGCCGCCGCTCGTGATCAGTTATTCGGCGTCGAGCATCCCCGTGATCCAGCTCGGCCTGTCGAGCCCGCGTCTGTCGGAGCAGGATCTGAACGACACGGCGCTCAACTTTCTGCGGCCGCAGCTCGTGACCATTCCCGGCGCGGCCGTGCCGTATCCGTATGGCGGCAAGAGCCGCATCATTTCCGTCGATCTCGACACGCGTGCGCTGCTTGCCAAAGGACTCACGCCCCTCGACGTCGTCAACGCAGTCAATGCGCAGAACCTGATCCTGCCGACGGGCACCGCGAAGATCGGACCGAAGGAATACACAGTCAACATGAACGGTTCGCCGAGGACCGTCGCGGGCCTGAACGACATTCCCGTGCGCACGGTGAACGGCGCGACGACGTATCTGCGCGAAGTCGCGCACGTGCGCGACGGTTTCTCGCCGCAGACCAATGTGGTGCGCGAAAACGGCCGGCGCGGCGTGCTGATTTCGATTCTGAAGACGGGCAGCGCGTCCACGCTGTCGATCGTCAATGCGCTGCATGCGCTATTGCCGAACGCGCAGGCTTCGTTGCCATCCGACCTGAAGGTCACGCCGCTCTTCGATCAATCGGTGTTCGTGAAGGCCGCGATCCAGGGCGTGGTGCGTGAAGCGCTGATTGCGGCGGCGCTGACGGCCGCGATGATTCTGCTGTTTCTCGGCAACTGGCGCAGTACCTGCATCATCGCCATTTCCATTCCGCTTTCCATTCTGACTTCGCTGATCGCGTTGCACGCGCTCGGGCAGACGATCAACATCATGACGCTGGGCGGCCTTGCGCTGGCTGTCGGTATTCTCGTCGACGACGCCACCGTCACCATCGAGAACATCGAGCGGCATCTGCACATGGGCACGAATCTGCACGATGCGATTCTCGACGGTGCGGGCGAAATCGCGGTTCCCGCGCTCGTGTCAACACTTTGCATCTGTATTGTGTTCGTGCCGATGTTCTTTCTGACGGGCGTCGCGCGCTATCTGTTCGTGCCGCTCGCGGAAGCCGTGGTGTTCGCGATGCTCGCGTCGTATGTGCTGTCGAGAACGCTGGTGCCGACGCTCGCGATGCTGCTGATGGGCCATGCGCACAAGGCCGATCCGCATGCACGTCCGAACCTGTTCATGCGTCTGTATCAACGCTTCGATCGCAGCTTCGAAACGATGCGCGCGGCGTACATCATGGTGCTCTCCAGTCTGCTTGTGCGGCGGCGGCTGTTCGGCACGCTGTTCTTAGGCTTTTGCGTCGTGTCGTTGGGATTGGCGTTCGTGCTCGGCGAGGACTTTTTCCCGCGCGTCGACGCGGGTCAGATACGCCTGCACATGCGCGCGCCCACGGGCACGCGCATCGAAGAAACGGCGCGGCTTGCCGATCAGGTCGAAAAGGTGGTGCGCGACGTCATTCCGCCGCACGAACTGGGCACGGTGCTCGACAATCTCGGCCTGCCGTATAGCGGCATCAATCTGTCGTACAGCAACGCGGGCACCATCGGCACGCTCGACGGCGAAATCCTGCTCGCGCTCAACGAAGATCACAAGCCGAGCCTCGGCTATATCCAGCGCCTGCGCGCGCTGCTGCCGCAGCGCTTTCCCGGCACCGAGTTCTTCTTTCAGCCCGCCGACATCGTCACGCAGATTCTCAACTTCGGTTTGCCCGCGGCCATCGATGTGCAGATCGTCGGTGCGAACCAGGAGGGCAATCTGGACATCGCGAGAAAGCTGACGAAGCAGATTCGCATGATCCCGGGCGCTGTCGACACGCACATCCAGCAGAAACTCGACGAGCCTGTGATCAATCTGCAGATGGACCGCACGCGCCTGCAGCAATTGAACCTGAACGCGAACAACGTCGCGCAGAACGTGCTGATCTCACTGTCGGGCAGCACGCAGACGTCGCCGGGTTTCTGGTTCAATTCGGCCAATGGCGTCGAGTACAACCTCGCCGTGCAGACGCCGCAGTATCAGATCTCGTCCATCGACCAGCTGTTGCGCACACCCGTTTCGGCGACATCGACGGGGCCGACGCAACTGCTCGGCAACCTCGTGCAGGTTTCGCCGCAGAGCCAGTTCGCGATGGTCACGCACTACAACATCCGCCCTGTGATCGATGTGTTCGTGAGCGTCGAAGGGCGCGATCTGGGCAGCGTCGACCGGCAGGTCGAGAAGCTCGTCGATCAGGCGCGCGCCGCGCTGCCACGCGGCAGCTCCATCGCCATACGCGGCCAGGTACAGACGATGCGCACGTCGTACTTTGGCCTCGGCATCGGCGTCGCCATGGCGATCGTGCTCGTGTATCTGCTGATCGTCGTCAATTTCCAGTCGTGGATCGATCCCCTCATCATCATCAGCGCGTTGCCGGCGGCGCTCGCGGGCATCGTGTGGATGCTGTTCCTCACGGGCACGCACCTGAGCGTGCCCGCCTTGACGGGCGCGATCATGACGATGGGCGTGGCGACGGCGAACAGCATTCTGATGGTCGCATTCGCGCGGCAGCGCCTGACGGCGGGCGCGCCGCCGCTGACGGCCGCGCTCGAAGCCGGCGCAAGCCGGATCAGGCCCGTGCTGATGACGGCGTTCGCGATGATCATCGGCATGATCCCGATGGCGCTGGGCCTGGGCGAAGGCGCGGAACAGAACGCGCCGCTCGGCCGCGCGGTGATCGGCGGCCTGCTGTTCGCAACGGTGTCGACGCTGTTCTTCGTGCCGCTGCTATTCGCAGGCATTCATAGCCGGCTCGAGCATCGAAAGACACGACGCGACCCACGCGAACCAGGACACCACGAAGGCGGCACGCATGGACGACACGACGACCGCGATGACGCGCGCGGACCCAGCCCGAACACGGACGATCCAGATGACTGAAAAGACGCATTCTTCGCTAGCGATTCCCGCGCGGGAAACCCAGGACGGACACGCGCTCCCGCCGCGTCATCGCGAATGGCGGCGCGCAAAGATCGCCGTGCTGATCGTGCTGGTGCTGCTCGCGATCGGCGCGCTGCGCACGGTGATCGCGAACATCGTGCAGAACCGCTCCATCGCGCAGATGACGCAGCAAAACGCGAGGCAATACGTCGATGTCGTGACGCCGACGGCCACGGACGGCGCGTCCGGCATGACCGTGCTGCCGGGCACGCTGCGCGGTTACGTCGAGTCGCCGATCTATGCGCGCGCGACGGGCTATCTGCTGCACTGGTATGCCGATATCGGCGCGCGCGTGCAGGCAGGGCAACTGCTTGCTGTGCTCGATACGCCGGAGATCGATCAGGAACTCGCGCAGGCCGTCGCGCAGCGCGACCAGATGCAGTCGAGCCTTGGGCTCGCGAAAAGCTCCTATGAGCGCTGGCAGCAACTGCGCCAGCGCGATGCCGTTTCGCAGCAGGAACTCGACGAACGGCAGAGCACCTACAACCAGGACGTTGCGAATCTGGCCGCCGCCGAGGCCAACGTGAAGCGCCTGCGGCAACTCGAAGGGTTCAAGCGGATCGTCGCGCCATTCTCGGGCGTGGTCACGCAGCGCAATGTGGACGTCGGCGATCTGATCGACGCGGGCAGCGGCACGAGCCGCGCGCTCTTCGCGCTCGCGCAGTCGGACCCGCTGCGCGTGTTCGTGCAACTGCCGCAGGCCTACGCGCAGAACATCAAGGTCGGCGAGGACGTCGTCGTCACGCAGGCGGAATTGCCGGGGCAGCAGTTCAAAGGACGCATCACCAACATTTCCGGCGCGATCGATGTGCCGACGCGTTCGCTGCAAGTCGAAGTGACGCTGTCCAATCCCGACGGCAAGCTGCGGCCAGGCGCCTACGTGCAGGTCGCGCTGCCTTCGGGGGCGCGCGCGCAACTGTCGGTGCCGGGCAATGCGCTGCTGTTCCGCGCGGAAGGACCGCGCCTGGCCGTCGTCGATAACGAAGGCGTGGTCCATCTGCGCACGGTGCAGATCGCGCAGGATCTCGGCCAGACACTCGAAATCGAGAGCGGCATCGAGCCGAACGATCGCATCATCATCAACCCGAGCGATTCGATTGCGGATGGCGATCATGTCGAGATCGCGGATCGGCAGTCGCAACCGCAAACCCCCGCCAGGAGCAAGGCAGCGTCGTGAACATGCTCATCCAGGCCGCGCGGCTCGGCACGCTGGCGATGGCGGCCACGCTTTGCGGGTGCGCCGTCGGCCCCGACTACAAGGCGCCGTTGACGGATGCGCCGCCCACGTGGCAAACCGATTCGTACTGGCGCCTCGCGCAGCCGTCGCATGCGCCGCTCGATCCGCAGTGGTGGCGGGCATTCGGCGACGCGACGCTCGACGGCCTCGAGACCCAGGCGCTCGAACAGAACCAGACACTCGCCGCTGCCAGCGCGCATTATGCGCAGGCCCGCGCGACGCTCGCGAACACGCGCGCGCAACTCGTTCCCGAGGTCGATCTGTCGGCGCTGGCGTCGCGCCAGCGCATTTCGGCGAACCGGCCGTTGACGAACTACGCAATACAAAATCAGTCGACGGTGCAAAACGATCTGCAGATCGGCCCGACCATCAACTACGACGTCGATCTGTTCGGCAGCATCCGGCGCCAGGTGGAAGGCGCGCGGGCGTCGGCGGAGCAGTCGCGCGACGATCTCGCGAACGCGCGGCTCGTGCTCACCACCGATCTCGCCACCGACTACTTCTCGCTGCGCGAACTCGATGCCGAAATCGACGTGCTGAACCGCTCGGTGCAATTGCAGCAAAAAGCGCTCGATTACGTGACGACAGAGCACGATCTCGGCTCCGTGTCCGGGCTCGACGTACTGCAGCAAAAGTCGCTGCTCGATCAGACGCGCGTGCAGGCGCAACTGCTCGTCACGCAGCGCGAGCAGTTCGCCCATGCGATCGCGGCGCTCGTCGCGGTGCCCGCGCCGCAATTTTCGATCGAGCCGAAAGTGGTCGAATATCAGGTGCCGCCGATTCCACTCGGGTTGCCGAGCGACCTGATGCAGCGCCGGCCCGACATTGCATCGGCGGAACGCGCGATGGCGGCGGCGAACGCGCAGATCGGCGTCGCGAAGGCCGCGTTTTTCCCGAGCCTGACGCTCACGCCCGGCATCGGCTGGCA
Organism: Paraburkholderia bengalensis; assembly: GCF_037126505.1. Taxonomy (NCBI): domain Bacteria; kingdom Pseudomonadati; phylum Pseudomonadota; class Betaproteobacteria; order Burkholderiales; family Burkholderiaceae; genus Paraburkholderia; species Paraburkholderia bengalensis. The sequence goes on along the minus strand of NZ_JACFYJ010000005.1, from coordinate 29,486 downwards.
GGCCACGGACTTCGCGAGCCTGATCAGCGCGCCGAGCCTGATGTGGTCGCTCGGCGCCGCATTGAGCCAGGTCGTGTTCGACGGCGGGCGGCGCGCGGCGAACGTGGACTTCGCCAACGCCGGCTATCAGGCCGCACAGGCGAATTACCGGCAATCCGTGCTGAGCGCGTTCCAGCAGGTGCAGGACGGCATCACGGGGCTGTCCGTGCTCGATCGCGCATCGGCGCAGTCGCACGACGCCGTCGCCGACGCGCAGCGTCTTCTTTCGCTTGCCAACGACCGTTATTCGGGCGGCCTCGTCGCGTACCTCGACGTGATCACCGCGCAACAGTCGCTGCTGACGAGCGAGCGTCAGGACGTGCAGATTCACGGGCAGCAGATGACGACATCGGTGGCGCTCGTGAAGGCGCTGGGCGGCGGATGGGATGTGCAGGACGCGGCCGCGCAGAAGGCGGAGGACGCGATGAAGGATGCATCGAACGATGCGAAGTCTTCTGGCGGGCGTGCGCCGCGCGCGCCGGAATGACACGCGTGGGCCTGTGTCGAAGGCGGTATGTCATGCAGGAAAGCGTCACAAGCGCGAATGCAGGGAACGCAAAAAGGTCGGGCTGAACGCGTTTGAAAAGCCTACTTATAATGAAGAAGACAATACAGAGGAGCGCCCATGAAGCTGCTCATCGTGGAGGATGAATTCAAGGTCGTCGATTATCTGCGCCGTGGGCTGACGGAGCAGGGCTGGGTGGTCGACGTTGCGCTCGACGGCGAGGAAGGGCTGCATCTCGCGTCGGAGTTCGACTACGACATCATCGTGCTCGACGTGATGCTGCCCAAGCGCGACGGGATCAGCGTGCTGAAGGCGCTGCGCATGCGCAAGTCCACGCCCGTCATCATGCTCACCGCGCGCGATCACGTGAACGATCGCGTGCGCGGCCTGCGCGAAGGCGCCGACGACTACCTGACCAAACCCTTCTCGTTTCTCGAACTGGTCGAGCGCCTGCATGCGCTCGCGCGACGCACGCGCGTGCAGGAATCGACGCTGATCGCCGTCGGCGATCTGTATGTCGATCTGATCGGCCGGCGCGCGACACGCGGCGGCGTGCGGCTCGATCTGACCGCGAAGGAGTTCCAGCTGCTCAGCGTGCTCGCGCGCCGGCAGGGGGATATCTTGTCGAAAGCGATGATCACGGAGCTGGTGTGGGACGTGAACTTCGACAGCCACACGAACGTGGTCGAAACGGCCATCAAGCGGCTGCGCGCGAAGCTCGACGGGCCGTTTCCGACCAAGTTGCTGCACACGATGCGCGGCATGGGTTATGTCCTCGAAGTACGCGAGGAAGCAGAGGCATCATGATTCGCTCGAACCGTTCCATTGCGCGGCGCCTCGCGCTGATGTTCGCGCTCGTTGCGCTATCGGTCTTCACGCTCGTCGACACGGGGCTTTTTCTCGTGTTGCGCTCGCAACTGGAACAGCGTCTGCGCGATTCACTCGATAGCCGGACGGAAGTGGCGCGCATCATCGTGTACCACGCGATCAACCGCGACAAGTGGCGCATGGCGCAAGAGAAGCTCGCCGACATGACGCCGCACGACGGCTCCAGCGTCTATTCGATTTCGAGCACCACGCCGCTTTTCAATTACGGTCATCCTGTCACGGGCACCGTCGCGCAGCAGTGGAACGGCGGCTACGCGCGCATCGCGCACAGCGACAGCGGGCACGACATGCTGACGCGCACGCTGGCGCTTGCGCCGAACGGAGAGCGTCCGCAAGTGCAGTTGCAGGTCGCGACCAGCTACGCGCCTGCCGATCAGGCGCTGCGCGAATTCGGCCTGGCGCTCGCGGCGCTGTCGGCGCTCGGCGCGTTCGGCGCGTCGCTGCTCAGTTACTGGGTCACGCGCATCGGGCTCGCGCCCTTGCGCCGACTCACGACCGACGCATCGGAAGTCAGCGCCGACAACCGCTCGCAACGGCTGCGTACCACGGAACTGCCATACGAGCTGAACGATCTCGCGCATTCGTTCAATGGCGCACTGGAGCGGCTCGATCAGGCCTATTGCCGCCTCGAATCGTTCAACGCCGACGTCGCGCACGAGTTGCGCACGCCCGTCACGATACTGATCGGTCAGACGCAGGTGGCGTTGACACGCAACCGCTCCGTCGACGACTTGCGCCGCACGCTGCAATCGAACCTGGAGGAGTTCGAGCGTATGCGCGGCATCATCAACGACATGCTGTTTCTCGCGCGCGCCGATCAGGGCGAGCGGGCTACGGAACTGGTCGAGGTATCGCTGGCGACGGAAATCGCGCGCACCGTCGAGTTCCTCGAAATGCCGATGGAAGAAGCGCAGGTGCAGGCCAAGCTGCACGGCGATGCCGTCGCGGGCGTGAACCGGTCACTGTTCGGCCGCGCGTGCGCGAACCTGCTGATCAACGCGATTCATCATTGCACGCCGGGCGCGACGATCAACGTGACGATTTCGCGCGAGGCAAGCCGCGTGTGGGTCGCCATCGCCAATCCCGGCGAGCCGATTTCGCCCGACGTGCTCGATCACGTGTTCGACCGCTTCTATCGCGCGGAACTGTCGCGCACGAACAGCCGCGAGAACCACGGGCTAGGCTTGGCGATCGTCAAGGCGGTCGCGGAAATGCACGGCGGCGTGGTGTTCGCGCGCAGCAGCGACGGCGTGAATACGTTCGGGTTTTCGATCAGAAGCATCGACAGGACGCGCACGGCGTCCGTCGATCCCGCTGCGAAAGAAGCCCAGGTGGCGTCGCGGCCGATAGCGGCGGCGCCGCTGAAATCGCCCTGAAAGATGAGCGTGCTGTCGAAACCGGTAAATTGGTCGGCGTGTTGGCTTCTGTTCAGGGGAATGACGGTCGAATTGACCGGATACGCTGGTGTGGTCGCGGGCAATGCGCCACCTCATGCGCAACGGGCAAGGAGACGGATGTGGATCTGATTGAAATGGCGAAGAAATCGGGCATGCAGGTGTTGCTGGATGCGCAGATCGGCAGTCAGATGTATCACAGCGTCTGCGGGCCGCTTTCTTCGTTGCAGCGCTTCGCCGATGAGGTGGGCAAGGCACTCGCCGCGGAAGCAGCGCAACGCGCGGCGAGTTCGGCGGCGCAGACCTGAGCGCGGCTGCGGCGGCGTATCAGCGAACGGTGTTGGCTGGCGCGGTGCCGTTCGCCGGGTGGTCCGATAGTCGCCGCGAGTTCGCGTCGTTGCGAAACAGCACCGGCTGTTCGCCGGGCGCGAGCGTCGCCGGACGCTGCGCCGCCTCGCGCACCACACGCACGACCTTCTCGTGTTCGGGCGACTTGTCGCACACCGGGTCGGCGTTGGCGGGGTCGAGCGTCAGCAGATAGGCCTGGCAGCGGCAGCCGCCGAGATCCCGGGTCTTTTCATCACAGCTTCGGCAAGGCTCCTTCATCCAGTCGAAGCCTCGAAAGCGGTTGAACGCATCGCTGTCGTACCAGATCTGCGCGAGCGGCGTGTCCTTCACGTTCGGAAACGCGAGGCCCGGCAGCGAGCGCGCCGCGTGACAGGGGAGCGCGGCGCCATCGGGCGCGACGCCGAGAAACACCGAGCCCCAGCCGTTCATGCAGCGCTTGGGCCGCGTTTCGAAGTAATCGGGCACGACAAAAAAGATCTTGCAGCGATTGCCGATTTCTTCCCGGTAGCGCTCCACCACGGCTTCCGCCTCGCGCAACTGTTCGGCCGTCGGCATCAGCTGCGCGCGGTTCGCGTGCGCCCAGCCGTAGTATTGCGTGTTCGCAAGCTCCAGATACTCAGCGCCCATCGCGAGCGCCATGTCGATGATCTTGTCGACGTGCGGCAGGTTGTAGCGATGCAGCACGCAGTTGAGCACCATCGGAAAGCCATGCGCCTTGATGGCGCGCGCGACGCGATTCTTCAGATCGAATGTGCGGGTGCTGCTCAGAAAGTCGTTGAGTTCCTGCGTCGAATCCTGAAACGACAGCTGGATGTGATCGAGCCCGTTGGCCTTGAGCGTGTCGAGACGCGCATCCGTCAAGCCGATTCCCGATGTGATCAGGTTCGTGTAGAAACCCAGTCCGCGCGCTTCGGCGACGAGCGTGTCGAGATCGTCGCGCATCAGCGGCTCGCCGCCGGAAAAGCCGAGTTGCGCGGCGCCGAGCTTGCGCGCCTGCTGCAACACGTCGAGCCATTGCGCGGTGCTCAATTCGTCGCGGTGTCCGGTGTAGTCGACCGGGTTGTAGCAGAACGCGCAATGCAGCGGGCAGCGATACGTGAGTTCCGCCAGCAGCCACAGCGGCGGACCGACACCGCTCGCAGCCGGCGCATGTTGCGGCGCATTTTTCCGATCCGCCAGCGCGCTGTCGCTCATGTCGTCACTCCAGCCAGCCGCGCAGGCGCGCGTGCTCGACGAAGGCTTCCACTTCCGGCGCAATGCCTTTCGCGTTGAACGCTTCCTCCAGTTCAGCGACGAGCGCAGGCAGATCGCGCGTGCCGTCGCAGCGCAACAGGATCTGCGCGGCGCTCTGATTCAGCTTCACCATGCCTTCGGGATAGAGCAGCACGTGCGCATCCTGCGCGGGCTCCCATTGCAGGCGAAACAGGCTGCTCAGTTTCAGCCCGTGCTGTTCGCCGCGTTGCGCGGTGGGGTCGGTCGTCGGCGTGTTCATGCGGGAAAGGCCTTTTCGATCGCGTCGAGCATCGTCCAGAGAATGTCGAGCTTGAATTGCAGGATCTCCAGCGCGCGCTCCTGCTGCTCGCGCGTGCGGAAATGATCGAGCGTCACGGCGAGCCCATGTTCGACGTCGCGTTGCGCGAGCGAAATGCGCGAACGGAAATACGTCAGACCTTCGGGCTTGATCCACGGATAGTGCGCTGGCCACGTCGAGAGACGGTCCTTGTGGATCTGCGGCGCGAAAATCTCCGTCAGCGACGAACACACGGCCTCCTGCCACGGCGCGCGCCGCGCGAAATTCACATAGGCGTCGACAGCAAAGCGCACGCCGGGCACCACGTGTTCGAGCGACCACAACTCGTCGCGCGACAGCCCCACGGCATCGCCGAGCCGCGCCCACGTTTCGATGCCGCCTTCGTCGTCGCCATAGCCGTCGTGATCGAGAACGCGCAGCACCCAGCGGCGGCGCGTTTCGCGGTCAGGACAGTTCGACAGGACGGCTGCATCCTTAAGCGGTATGTTGATCTGGTAGTAGAAGCGGTTTGCAACCCAGCCGCGAATCTGCTCGCGCGAGCATCCGCCGCTGTTCATCTTCACGTTGAACGGATGATGAATGTGGTACGCCTGACCCTTCGCGCGCAATTGCGCCTCAAATGCTTCGCGTGTCCAGGCCGGGCCGATGTCGCCTTTCAAATTCATCGATCGCATCTCCTCGCGTGATGTTGTGGCGCGTTGTGCGGCTTACAGTTCGAACAGCATCCCGTCGTGCGCCACTTCGATGCCATGCTGTGCAAGCAGCTGCCTTTGCGGCCCGTCGTCGATCAGGATGGGATTCGTGTTGTTGATATGGATGAGCACCTTGCGCGCGTTCGGCCGGTCGAGCGAATCGAGCACGTCGATCATGCCGCCTGGTCCCGTTTGCGCGAGATGGCCCATATCGGCGGCCGTCTTTTTTGACAAGCCGAGTTCGATCATTTCATCGCCGGTCCACAGCGTGCCGTCGACGAGCAGCAAATCGGCGCTGCGCATCGCGTCGCGAATGTGCGGCTCGAGCGTGCCGAGTCCGGGCGCGTAGAACACGCGCTTGCCCGATCGCGGCGCCGTCAGCAACAGGCCGATGTTGTCGCCGCGCTGCGGCGCCGCGCGATGCGGCGAGTAGGGCGGCGCCTTGCTCGATAGCGGCAGCGCTTCGATGCGCGCGCCCGGCAGCGCGGCAATCTCGAACGGGCCGGCGTCGATGGGAATCGTGTGCCGCTCGATTCCGCAGTAATGCGACAGGATGGAAGCGATGGGAAAGCCTGTCGACAGGTCTTGCCATACGGCGTCCGTCGCGTGCAATTGCAGCGGCGCGCTGTTTTCGCGCAACATCAGCAGGCCCGTGACGTGATCGATCTGCGCGTCCATCAGCAACACGGCCGCGATGCCCGTATCGCGCGCGCGACGCGCCGGCTGCAATTCGGGGCTGGCGGCGATCTGCGCGAGGATGTCGGGCGACGCGTTCACGAGCAGCCACGCCACGCCGTCGACGCTCACGGCAATCGACGACTGTGTGCGCGGTTGCGCCGCGATCATGCCGTGGCGCACGCCGTCGCAATTGCGGCAGTTGCAGTTCCACTGTGGAAAACCACCGCCCGCCGAGGAGCCGAGCACCTTCACCTTCATCATCCAAACGCTCCGAAAAGGCCCGTCGATCAGGCCGCGCTTGCCGGTGTGAAGCGCCATCGCGGGACGCCGTCGGGATGTGTTTCGTGGATGAGGCGCGAGTGCCGACGGTGGCGAGGCGAACCAGGAGTGCGGCGCGGCGCCGCGCGAATCTTGCAAACGGGAACGCGCAAACCGCATCGCAGGAAACAGATGGGGCCGCTGCGCGTTGCACGAAACGGCCCCTGCCAGGCTAACGCGTGGCGATATACATCGTGACTTCGAAGCCGAAACGCATATCCGTGTAGCCAGGGGTGGTCCACTGCATAGTCGTCCTCCTTTCGCGATGAAAAGTGCGGTAAAAACGGCGGTTCCATCGCAACGGGCGCCTTCGTGCGGCACGCCCATCGCGTCGGCCCATGTTGCTGTCGCAACTGTCGTACCAGCTGCCAGCCAAACGGGAAGAAAATGTCGAAGACCGGTTCCGTTCCAGCTTACGCGCCTTACAGCAGCGCAACGGCAGCCAGATGGGTCGCACGAGCCGATTGCCCATTGTGGACGCATTTTTCATTCGATGCACGCGACGCCCGGCCGCCCAAGGGGGCGAATCCGGGCAAAAGCGTCGGTCCGTGCAATGCGCGCAACCGCGACGCAAAAACAAAACGGGCTTGCCAAACCGGATGAACCGGCAGGGCAAGCCCGTTTTTCAGATCAGCGAGCAAGGCTCAGCAGCACTTTCCTGCGCCGCCGCCGTATCGCGCGGACTGGCGCTCGCGGAAAAATTCCTCGTAGCTCATCACGGCGCCGTCGGGGTGCGTCTCGCGCATGTGCGCGACGTAGGTCTCGTAGTCGGGCAAGCCGACCATCAGACGCATCGCCTGCCCGAGATAGCGCCCCGCGTTGCGCACGTCGTCACGCAGTGTCGAGAACATCGCGCGCTCCGCTCAGTGCGTGCCGCTGGCGCGCTGGCCTGCGGGCAGCATTTCGAACGGCGTTTCGCGCACGGTCGGACGCTCGGCGCGGCGCGCGCGCAGCACGGCCAGCACGCCATACACGACCACGCTGACGACGACGAACATGAAGAGGCCCGCCAGCGCCGCATCGACGTAGTCGTTGAACATGATCCGATGCATCTGTTCGATCGATTTCGCCGGCGCGACGATCTTGCCTGCGTCGGCAGCGGCGCCGAGCTTCGCGGCGTGCGCGAGGAAGCCGACCTTCGGATTCGCGTCGAAAATCTTCTGCCAGCCTGCCGTCATCGTGCAGATCAGCAGCCAGGCCGTCGGCACGAGCGTCACCCATGCGAAGCGCTCGCGCTTCATCTTGAACAGCACGACCGTGCCGAGCACCAGCGCAATGCCCGCGAGCATCTGGTTCGAGATGCCGAAGAGCGGCCACAGCGTATTGATGCCGCCAAGCGGATCGACCACGCCCTGATAGAGGAAGTAGCCCCATGCGGCGACGCACAGTGCCGTCGCGATCAGGTTCGCGGGCAGCGATTCCGTGCGTTTGAGTGCAGGGTGGAACGTGCCGAGCAGATCTTGCAGCATGAAGCGGCCGGCGCGCGTGCCTGCATCGACGGCCGTCAGGATGAAGAGCGCTTCGAACAGGATCGCGAAGTGATACCAGAACGCCATCATCGCCTGACCTCCGATGACCTGATGGAGGATCTGCGCCATGCCGACCGCGAGCGTCGGCGCGCCGCCGGCACGCGCAACGATGGTCGTTTCGCCGACAGCCTTGGCGGTTTGCGTCAGCATGTCCGGCGTCAGCACGAAGCCCCACTGCGAGACGGTCTGCGCCACGGCGTCGGGCGCGGCGCCGAGTACGGCGGCGGGCGCGTTCATCGCGAAGTAGATGCCCGGCTCGATCACGGCAGCGGCGACCAGCGCCATGATCGCGACGAACGACTCCATCAGCATCGCGCCATAGCCGATGAAACGCGCGTTCTTTTCGTTGTCGAGCAGCTTCGGCGTCGTGCCCGACGAGATCAGCGCGTGGAAACCCGAGACGGCGCCGCACGCGATCGTGATGAACAGGAACGGGAACAGGTTGCCCGACCACACCGGGCCCGTGCCGTCGACGAACTTCGTCAGCGCGGGCATCTTCAGTTCCGGCGCGACGACGAGAATGCCGATCGCCAGGCCGAGAATCGTGCCGATCTTCAGGAACGTCGACAGATAATCGCGCGGCGCGAGCAGCAGCCACACGGGCAGCACCGACGCGATGAAGCCGTAGCCGATCAGAATCCACGTGAGCTGCGTGCCGCTGAAGGTGAACCAGGCGGCGAGCGCGGGCGAATCATGGACCTGCTGGCCGAACACGATCGACGCCATCAGCAGCACGAAGCCGATGATCGACACTTCGCCGATGCGACCGGGGCGGATGAAGCGCGTGTAGACGCCCATGAAGAGCGCGATCGGAATGGTCGCGGCGACGGTGAACGTGCCCCACGGCGAATTCGTCAGCGCCTTCACGACGATCAGCGCGAGCACCGCGAGAATGATCACCATGATGAGGAACGCGCCGAACAGCGCGATCACGCCGGGCACGGTGCCGAGTTCCATCTTGACGAGATCGCCGAGCGAGCGACCATCGCGGCGCGTCGAGATGAACAGCACGATGAAGTCCTGCACGGCGCCCGCGAACACGACACCCGCGAGAATCCACAGCATGCCGGGCACGTACCCCATCTGCGCCGCCAGCACCGGGCCGACGAGCGGGCCGGCGCCCGCAATCGCCGCGAAGTGATGGCCGAACAGCACGTACTTGTTGGTCGGCACGTAGTCGAGGCCGTCGTTGTGCCGCATGGCGGGCGTCATGCGCTGGCCGTCGAGCTGCAGCACATGATTCGCGATGAAGCGGCTGTAGAAGCGGTAAGCGATCAGATAGACGCAGACGGCTGCAATCACGACCCAGAGGGCGCTGACCTTTTCGCCGTGCGCAAGCGCGATGGTGCCGAACGCGAACGCGCCCAATAGCGCGACCGCCGTCCAGACGAGAAAACTGGATGCCCGGTTCATGGGGAGTCTCCAATGTAGTTTTATACGAAAGCCCGTCAGCGCCCGCTGGCGAGACCCTTTGCAGCGCTTTGGGAGCACGCCGCGCATGGTCGAAGATGTGCCATGCTTTGGGCGTGTAGTATTCGTCGTTGTCGAACGCGCCACAAGCGCACAACTACGTAAGCACGCTACGTAGAATTACGTAGAAGGTCCGACGGGCTTTCCGAAGATGAAACTCAAGGCAAAGATATTTCTGCTGGCAATCGTGCCGTTTCTCGCCGCGATAGCAGGCATTGCATTCGGCGTGCGCCATCAGGCGACGGCGCTCGCGTTCGCGCAGCACGACACGACGCAGTCCGCCTACATGGCCAGCAAGGAGATCGAGTTGCGGCATTACGTCGATCTCGCGACCAGCGCGATCAAGCCGCTCTACGACGAAGCTGGCCACAATGCGCGCGACGACTCGCTGCTGCGCGACCGCGCGCTGGCCATGCTCGAAAAAATGGACTTCGGCCCGGATGGCTACTTCTTCGTCTACGACATGCACGGCCGCTCGCTGATGCATCCGCGCGAGCCGGATCTCGTCGGGCGCGATCTGTGGACGCTGCGCGACCCCGCCGGTTCGCTGACCATCCAGCAGCTGATCGCGGCGGCAGCCGCGGGCGGCGGCTATGTGCGCTACGTGTGGCACCGGCCGTCGACGGGCAAGCTCGCGCCCAAGCTCGGCTATGTCGTGCCGCTGCCGCGCTGGGGCTGGATGCTCGGCACAGGCATTTATCTCGACGATGTGGACACGACGCTGGCGCGCATCGATCAGCGCGCTTCGCTGGACATCCAGCACACGATGCTGTGGATCGGCGCCATCGCGCTCGCGGGTCTTTGTGTGATCGCCGTGTGCGCGCTGGTGCTGAACGTCAGTGAATATCGCAGCGCCGATGCGAAGCTCAAGCGGCTCGCGCAGCAAGTGGTCGAGTCGCAGGAAAACGAACGCGCGCGGCTGTCGCGCGAATTGCACGACGGCATCAGCCAGATGCTGGTCTCCGCGAAGCTGATGCTGGAGTCGGCGCTGGCGCGCTTCGAGTTGAGCGAGCCGCGCGTGCAGCCCGCCGAAGCGGCGCTGTCGACGGGCATCGGGCGGCTGGGCGAAGCGTTGCGCGAAGTGCGCCGCATCTCGCATGCATTGCGTCCTTCGATGCTCGACGATCTCGGTCTCGCGGCGGCGCTGGAGCAACTCACACGCGAGCTGAACACGGAGAGCCAACTGTCGATCGGCTTCACACAGGTCGCGCACGACCACGCCGCACCGTTGCCCGATACCGTCAAGACGGCGCTGTTCCGTATCGCGCAGGAAGCGCTGACGAACATCTTCCGCCATGCGCACGCGACGCAGGCGGCCGTCGCGCTGGATGTGTCGGCCAATCGCGTCACGCTGTCGATCAGCGACAACGGACGCGGCTTCGATGTTGAACGCGTGCAGGCCGATCCGCGCGCAGGTGTCGGCCTGCGCAACATGCGCGAGCGGCTCGAAGCCGTCCACGGCGAATTGCAGCTCGCGTCACGCGAGGGCCATACGCTCGTCACGGCGAGCGTGCCGCTCTTTGCGCGTGAAGCACGTCAGATCGAATTGCAGGCAGACCATTCATGAATAGTCCAACGGGCGCGGCGCGCCTCATTCTCGTCGACGATCACCCCCTCGTGCGCGACGGCTTGCGCGCGCGGCTCGAAGCCGTGCCGGGCTTTGCCGTCGTCGGCGAAGCGGGCAACGCCGAAGAAGCGTTGGCGCTCGCGGCCGAATACGAGCCCGACCTCGCGCTGATGGATGTCGGCATGACGGGCATGAACGGCATCGCGCTGGCGGCGCTGTTTCATGAGCGTTTTCCGGGCATCCGCGTGTTGATGCTGTCGATGCACGACAACGTCGAATATGTGACGCAGGCGGTTCGCGCGGGCGCGAGCGGTTACGTGCTGAAGGACTCGCCGGGCGCGGAGATCATTCGCGCGATCGGCGCGGTGCTGGGCGGCAGGACCTTCTTCAGCGAAGGCCTTGGCGCGCGGCTGATCCAGGCATCGGCGAATCGCAATCCGATCGAACGTCTGACGCCGCGCGAGCGCGATATTCTGGACCAGCTCGCCGAAGGGCTGTCGAGCAAGCAGATCGCGCAACGCAATGGTCTTTCCGTGCGAACCGTCGAGACGCATCGGCTGAACCTGAAGCGCAAGCTCGAAATCGAAGGGCAGGCCGAGCTGATCAAGTTCGCAGTGGAGCATCGGCGCACGGGATAAGGCGCGTTCGCTCCGGCAAACTTTCAAACGCTCAAACGCTCGGGCTGCTTGCGCGTGCCTCATCTTCGCTGCGCGCGGCGTCACTTCTGGGCTTGCGCACCGCGCGCACCTTGCCGCTGTTGCCGCCACCGCAATAGAACCGTTCGCCGCCGTCGCACTCGAGCCCCGACACGATGGTGTTTTCCGGCATGTCTAGCGTCTCCAGCACTTCGCCTGTGTGCGGATCGATATGCCGCAGCTCGCTCTTTTCGTCTTCCCACGTGCCGTGCCAGAGTTCGCCGTCCGCCCACGTCACGCCCGTGACGAACCGGTTGCATTCGATCGTGCGGATAATCGCGCCCGTTTGCGGATCGAGTTGCCGGATCTTACGCTCCTGATACTGGCCGACCCACAGCGAGCCTTCCGCCCATGCGAGGCCCGAGTTGGTGCCGGGCGGCGCGGGAATGGTCGCGACCACGTTGCCCGTCAGCGGCTCGATTTTGCGGATGCTGCCGTCGGCGATCTGATACAGATGCTGGCCGTCGAACGCCGTGCCCGCCGTCGCAGGGACGTCGATCGAGCGCACGGTGGCGCCGCTCGACGGATCGAGCGCGTTCACCTTTTCTCCCGATGCGAACCACACGTTCTGTCCGTCGTACGTGACGCCCGCCACGCTGGCGACGCCCGGAAAAGGTCCATATTCACGCACGATCTCCGCCGCTGAACGCTTCATGCTTTCATCCTCGTGACTGGAAGTTGACTTGACATGCTAGTCGATCGGCAACGGCATGGGGAGTAACAAAGCCGTCGCGAATCCCGGCATGGGCGGCATGGTCCAGCGCCGCGCGCGGCCTTGACCGAACGACTGCACCTTGCCCGCCGACGCGAGCGCGTCGAGCGCGCGCTGCAGCGCGCGCTGCAGCGCGCGCTGCAGCGCGAGTGCGGAGCTCGACCACGATTCGCCGTCGGCGAGCAGCGCGAGCAGCGACGCATGTTCTTCGTCGACGGGGCGCGCGAGCACGACTACCTCGGACGCGCGATGCGGCAGCAGCACGAAACCGTGCTTGGTTGCCGCGATATCGGCGAGCGCGCCGAGCATCGTGCGAAGGCGGCCGATCTCGACGCGCAGCCGCGCGCGATGGGTTTCGTCGGCGTGCTTCATGCGAAAGGCGCGCGCGATGAGCGTGTCGCGCGGCACGTCGGCGGGCCACGCTTGCGCGAGCAGGCGCACAAGCATGAACGGCACGGGGCGCGTGGCGAGCGGCACGACGATGCCTTTCTCGCGCACGGCATAACGGCAGGCATCGATCACGAGCGCATTCGACGCCATCAATGCTTCGACTTCGTCGAGCAGCAGCAGCCGTTCTTCGCCGCGTTCGATCAGGCGTGCGGCGGGCGTGTCGAGCAGGCGCGAGGCGCTCGCGACTTCAGACGCAAGACCGGGAATGCCCGCATGAAGCGCCGCGCGTTGCGCGTTGGCGAGCGCGGTGCGCGCCGTCTTCGTGCGCAGCCGCCGCATCGCGATACCCGCCACGATCAGTGCATGCGCGGCACTCGAAGCCGGCGGAAAAAGCGTGGTATCGAAGCCGTCGAGCAGACGTTCCGCCTCGTCGAGATGTCCGATCAGCAACAGGCGGCGGGCCTGCAGATAGCGCGCGTGTGCGGCATTGACGCGGTCGCCGTGCGCCTCGAGCGTGGCGCGCGCGGCAGCGAGTGTTTTGACAGGCCAGCCGAGATCGCGTGACGCGAGCGCAATGTCGGCTTCGGCGACGATGCATCGCGCGCGGGCCACGGCGTCTTTTGCGCCGAAGGCGCGCGCCGCGCTGCGCACCAGTGCCTTCGCGCGCGGCAGATCGCCGAGCTGCGCCATCGCGATGCCCCGTAGCGCGAGCGCGGGCGCATCGTCGCGCAGCGCGACGCCGTTCAGCGCGCCGAGTGCGTCACCTGCCGCGAGCGCGCGTGCCGCTGCTTTGATCACCAGGTCCATTCGAATCTCGCCACACTTGTCACTCCCGTCGGTCGAATGCGCGAGACTAATCTAGCACACGACATCGGACATTCGACGGAGGGACCCGCGATGATCGTGCACATCATCATGAACGCGGTTGGCGCGACGTTGCGACGGAGCCCCGCGCGAGATGCGACTGCTGCGCCGTTCTCGCAGCGCGCTTTTCCCGGCGCCGCGACGATCGCATTCGCGGCCTGCGCGGCGCTGGCGATTGCATGGGGCGCATCGATATGGTCGCTGTGGGCGATGTCGTCGATGGGTGACGTGCCGATGCCAGGCGGCTGGAACATGTCGATGATGTGGGCGCCCATGTGCGGCCAGAAGTGGCTGCGCGTCGCCGCGTCGTTCGTCGGCATGTGGATCGTGATGATGGTCGCGATGATGCTGCCTTCGCTCGCGCCCGCACTGCGGCGCTATCACGAAGCGCTGGGCCGCACGGGTGCGCGGCGCACGCTGTGGCTCTCTGTGCTCGCCGGTCTCGGCTATTTCTTTGTGTGGGCGGTGTTGGGCGTGGTTGTGTTTGCGCTCGGCAGCGCCTTGATGGAAGCCGCGTTGCGCTTGCCGGCGCTCGCTCGCGCTGTGCCCGTCGCGGCAGGCGTCGCAGTGATGGCGGGCGGCGCGCTGCAGTGCAGCGCCTGGAAAGCGCGCTATCTGGCGTGTTGCCGCGCGGCGTCGGTGGCTCCAAAAATGCGGCGCGGCAGCTACGCGGCGTGGCACCACGGCATTCGGCTCGGCGTGCATTGCATCGCCTGTTGCGCAGGATTGACGTCGGCTCTGATCGTGAGCGGCATGATGGATTTGCGCGCGATGGCGCTCGTCACAGCGGCGCTGACGGCCGAACGATTCGCTCCTTCCGGCGCGCGCGTCGCGCGAGCGATCGGCCTCGCCGTCATCGCGACGGGATGCTCGATGCTCGTGCTTGCTGTAGCAGGCCATTGATGCCGCGCTCACTAACGCGCCGCACCGGCCCGCACCGATCAGATCGACTTCACTTCTCCGCCGTCCATGCGCAGCGTCGACCCCGTCATCCAATGCGCGGCGGGCGACACGACGAACGCCATCAGTTCGGCGATTTCCTCGGGTGTGCCGTAACGCGCGATGCCTGCCTCCAGCGGAAATTTCGCGGTCGCTTCTTCGACACTCATATTGTGCAGCGGCGCCCAATGTTCGAGATACGAGCGGCGGCGTCCCGTCATCACGGGGCCGGGCAACACGCTGTTGACCTGCACGCCGTCGACGATGCCGCGATCCGAGAACGCCTTGGCCAGCGCGACGATCGCCGCGTTGATCGCGCCGACGGCGGCATACGGCGCCTTCGGAAACAGCGCGGAATTGCCGGACATCAGCACGACGGAGCCCGACGCCTGCTTCAATGCGGGCCATGCCGCGATCGTCAGGCGGCGCGCGCCGTGCAGCTTCAGCGCGAGGCCTTGCTCCCACTGCTCGTCGGTCATGTCGAATACGTCGATTTGCGGCACCGCGCCCGCGATGTTGAGCAGCGCGTCGATCCGCCCAAACGACGCCAGCGCCTGATCGACCACTTGCTGCGCGGCATCCGCCAATGACAGATCGATATCGATGGCAAGCGCCTTCGCGCCTGCATCGGTGACGGCGCGCGCCGTCTCTTCCAGATTCTCGCGATTGCGCGCGACGAGCACGAGCGCGCCGAAATCGCGTGCAAGCCGGATCGCCGTCGCGCGGCCGATGCCCTGGCTCGCGCCCGTGACGATTGCTACCTTGCTGGACATGTCAGTTCTCCTCGCAGATGTCTGTGCGTCAAACAACGACCACCATCTTGCCGTTTGCTTCGTTCGCTTCCATCACGCGATGCGCTTCGCGGATCTCGTCGAACGCGAACACACGCGACGGCTTTGCATCGAGCCGTCCGGCGGCGACGTCAGCGGCAATCTGTTGCAGCGGCACGTCGGACAGCGGAAACCCCGGCGTGCCGAACACGAAGCTGCCGAAGAACGTCAGATAGACGCCGCTCGACATCTGCAGCAGCGGGTTGAAGTCCGCGATGGGCGCGAGGCCGCCCAGCCAGCCAGCAAGGCACGCGCGGCCGCCGCGGCGCAGCATCGCGAGCGAATCGAGAATCACGCTGTTGCCCACGAGATCCAGCACGGCATCGATCTGCTTCGCTTCGGCGATGCGCTTCGACAGGTCCGGGCCTTCCAGTTCGACGCGCGACGCACCGAGCGCTTCGAGCATCGCCACGCGTGCCGGGCTGCGCGTGGTGGCGATGACTTTGGCGCCCGCATTGACGGCCAGCTTGACGGCGGCCTGACCGAACGACGACGTTGCGCCGCGAATCACAAGCGTTTCGCCTTGCTTGATGTCGAGGTTGCGGAACAGGCAGGTCCACGCGGTCGCGTAAGTTTCGGGAATCGCCGCGAGTTCCGCCCACGGCACGTCGGCTTCGATCAGCGCGACGTTCGAAACGGGTGCTCGCGTGTACTCGGCGTAGCTGCCGTTGATCGTGCGCCCGAGGCCGCCCATCAACGCCGCAACCTTCGCGCCGACGGGGAATTCGCCGCCGGGACACGACTTCACGATGCCCACGCATTCGATGCCGCTCACCTTCGCCGCTTCGGCCCATTCGCCGCGACGCATGTGCATCTCGGCATGGTTGATGCCGAACGCCTTGATCTCGATGACGACATGACCTTCGAGCGGTTCTGGCTCCGGCAACTCCGTGTAGACGAGGCTGTCGAGGCCGCCGAACTTTTCGAGCACGATGGCGCGCATGAGTGTTCTCCTGAATAGATGGCGCGTCGG
The DNA here is from genome assembly GCF_037126505.1 of Paraburkholderia bengalensis. Taxonomy (NCBI): domain Bacteria; kingdom Pseudomonadati; phylum Pseudomonadota; class Betaproteobacteria; order Burkholderiales; family Burkholderiaceae; genus Paraburkholderia; species Paraburkholderia bengalensis. The sequence continues at coordinate 13,124 of NZ_JACFYJ010000005.1, read as the reverse complement.
GACGACGCAGTGTTGTCGGCGCAGTCGCGCCGAATCAGCGGATCAGAAAGCCGGCGATGGCGGCGGCAATGTCGGCCGCATGGGTTTCGAGCGCGAAGTGCCCTGTGTCGAAGAAGCGCACGTCGGCGTGCGGCAAGTCGCGCCGGAACGCCTCGGCGCCCGCGGGCAGGAAGAACGGATCATGCTTGCCCCAGACGGCGAGAAACGGCGGCTGATGCGTGCGGAAGTACTGCTGGAACGCCGGGTACAACGCGACGTTGCTTTGATAATCGCCGAACAGATCCAGCTGGATGTCATGCGCGCCCGGACGGTTCATGTAGTAGTCGTCGAGCGAATAGCCGTCGGGCGATACCAGCGTCGTGTCGCGCACGCCATGCGTGTATTGCCAGATCGTCGTTTCCTTCGTGAGCAGCGCGCGCAGCGCGTCGCGGTTCGCCTGCGACGGCTCCCGCCAGTAAGCCTGAATCGGATTCCAGCCGTCGCTGAGCCCTTCCACATACGCATTGCCGTTCTGCGACACGATGCCCGTGATGCGCTCCGGATGCTTCAGCGCGAGGCGAAAGCCCGTCGGCGCGCCGTAGTCGAAGACATACACGGCATAGCGGTCGACGCCGATCGCTTCCGTGAAGCGGTCGATCACATTCGCCAGATTGTCGAACGTGTACGCGAAGGTGTCGCGGGCCGGCAGATCGGATTGGCCGAAGCCCGGCAGGTCCGGCGCGACGAGGTGAAAGCGGTCCGCCAGCAGCGGGATCAGGTCGCGAAACATATGGCTGGAACTCGGAAAGCCGTGCAGCAGCAATAGCTTCGGCGCGCCGGCGCGGCCCGCTTCCCGATAAAACACGTTGAAACCGTCAACGTCGGCGTGGCGATGGGCAATCGTGGACATGGCGTTCTCTCCGCAAATGAGGTTGCTTCAACTTAAGGAGCGCGGCATGGGCCGCACGTTACTCGCTGCTTCGCACCTTGACTCGGAAACCGTGTCGTCGTCTTGGTAACCGTTCAAAGCATGTTGAATAGGTTACGAACTGTGAGTGTAACTTGTCAAGAGGTTTTTTAGCGGTTACGATCTGCATATCGACATTCTCATTCGTCAGAGCAAATGGACTACCATCAGATCCCCGCCATGTTTCTCGCCGACGCGCCGGGCCTCGATTTCCTGAACTCGATTGCGACGCCCGTCGACGTGCCCGTCGACTGGATCGGCGATGGCGAAGGTTTGCTCGCGTGGCTGGAGCAGGCGGGCATGGTGCCGCCGGAAGCCATCGCGTCGATTCGCGCGCGCGCCACGCCCGCCGAACTGGACGAAGTGGCGGAGAAGGCGCGCAGTCTGCGCGAATGGTTTCGCGGCTACGTGCAAAAGAGGAAAGGGCGTGCGCTCGCGGCGAAGGACGCGCGCGAGCTGGAACCGCTGAACCAGCTGCTCGCGCGCGACGAACAGCATGGAGAGATCGTCGCGAATACGCATGACGAAGCGATGGCGTTTTCATTTCGGCTTCAGCGGCGCTGGCCGTCGGCGGAATCGCTGCTGATGCCGATTGCCGAGGCGCTGGCGCGCGTCGTGTGCGAAGAGGATTTCACGCACGTGAAGGCGTGCGAAGGGCCGGCGTGCACGCTGCTATTCGCCGATCACACGCGGGGTCACGCGCGCCGCTGGTGCAGCATGGCCGTGTGCGGGAATCGCGCCAAGGTGGCCGCGCATCGCGCGCGCCAGAAAGAAGCGAAGCACGGCTGACGCGGACCGGGGAACACTTCACATCGTTGGGAAGGAGGCGGCATGAATCACATCAAGGCGATTGCATTCGATCTTTACGGCACGCTGTTCGACGTTCACTCCGTCGCGAGCAAATGCGACGTGGCGTTTCCCGGACGCGGTCAGGAGATCAGCAATGTGTGGCGTCAGAAGCAGCTCGAATACACGTGGCTGCGCAGCCTGATGAACCGCTACATTCCGTTCGAACACGTGACGGAAGAAGCGTTGCAATATGCAACCCGGCACCTCGGGCTGGCGCTGGACGAGCGCGCGGTCCGTCCGCTATCGGATGCGTATTTGCGGCTGCAGCCGTTTCCGGAAGTGCCCGAGGCGCTGCGCGCGCTGCGCGGCCATGGGCTGAAGCTGGCGATCCTGTCGAACGGCTCGCCGCATTCGATCGATGCCGTGGTCGGCAATGCGGGCCTCAGGGACAGCTTCGACCATCTGCTGAGCGTGGACCCGGTGCGCGTGTACAAGCCGGACAATCGCGCCTACGAACTCGCAGAGCACGCGTTCGGATGCAATCGCAGGGAAATACTGTTCGTGTCGTCGAACGCGTGGGACGCGACGGGCGCGCGCTACTTCGGTTTTCCCACCGCGTGGATCAATCGCGGCGGCAAGGTGTTCGAAGAAATGGGCCAGCGGCCCGACTGGGAAACGAACGGCCTCGACGACGTGGCGAAGCTGTTCGCTTGAGCGTTGCGCATCATTGCTTGCCCGATGCAAGCTGCTGGTTCCGGTCGGTCAGGAAGCGCAGCAGCCCGTCGATGCCGCTTTGCTGGATCGTTTCGCCGAACTGCTGCCGATAGGTCTGCACGAGCCACGCGCCCATCACGTTGAGGTCGTACACGCGCCAGCCTTGCGGCGTCTTGTGCAGGCGGTAGTCGATTTCGACGGGCTGCGCATTGGTGGACGCGATCGTGCGCACCACGGCGTCCGTATCGGTCGGCGCAATGCGCATCGGCGGGTATTCGATCTGCTGGTCGGGGCGCAGCTGCGCGAGCGCGCCCGAATACAAGTGGACCAGCAGCATCTTGAACTGCTGCACGAGCTCCTGTTGCTGCGCCGGCGTCGCCGTGCGCCAGTAACGGGCGAGCGCGAGCTGCGTCGTATGCTCGAAGTCGATATACGGCAGGATGTCGCGATTCACGATGTTCATGATGCGCGGAATGTCCTGCGGGTCGATTGCGCGCGAGTGGACTTCGTCGAGCACTTTCTGCGTCACCGTCTTGACGAGCAGCTGCGGATCGGAGCTGTCGACGGCTTGCGCGGATGCCGCCGTGCTGAAGGCAAACAGCGAACAGAACAACGCGGCAACGAAGAAAAGCGATCTCATGTTGGGAAAATTCATGATGCGAATCCGTGAATAAAACCTGTGGGAAACCGCTGTGGACAGACTGCGGTGGAGACAGTTCAGGCACGCATGGCCTTTCGGCAGCGACAGACATTGTAGGGGCGCCGCCCGGTTTTGGCAGATGAGGTGACAGCGCCTTCGAGCGGGAAATGCGGCTCACGCAGCGGGGTTCGTCAGAAGCAGGCACGACGCTTTGGCGTCGGTTCGATTCCGTTTGCCCTGCACGCAGCCGCGCGTTGCGTCTAGATGGCAGCCGCCGCGCGCAATGCCTGGGCGTCCGACGGACTGAAGCCGAGTTCCTGCAAGATGGCTTCTGTGTGCGCGCCGAGGGCCGGCACGGGGTCCATGCGCGGCAGGTCGGCGGCCGTCATGCCGGGTGGAACCAGCGCGGGAATCGTGCCCAACAACCGTATCGACCCGCGTCCACCGTTCGCGGGCTTGCAGTTGTTCGTGGTTCCATACGTCGTGCCTATTCTTGATGACGCGCGCGCCGAGATCGGTGCGTTGCCGCGTGCAGAACGGCGCGGCGATGGCATGTTCGAATGTGACGACCTTGATGCCTTGAAGCGGACGCGTGATCGGACTCACTGTCATGAAGGACGCGGGAAAAAGCGCTGGCAGCGCGTCAGAACGAGCGCGGCAGACCCAGCATATGCTCGGCGACATACGCGAGGATCAGGTTCGTCGAGATCGGCGCGACCTGATAGAGACGCGTTTCGCGGAATTTGCGCTCGACGTCGTACTCGGCCGCGAAGCCGTAGCCGCCATGAAACTGCAGACAGGCATTGGCGGCTTCCCATGATGCGTCGGCGGCGAGCAGCTTCGCCATGTTGGCCTGGGCGCCGCACGGCTCGTGCGCGTCGAAGCGGCGCGCGGCCTCGAAGCGCATCAGGTTGGCCGCTTCGACATTGACGTACGCGCGCGCAATCGGAAACTGCACGCCCTGGTTCTGGCCGATGGGACGGCCGAACACGACGCGGTCTTTCGCGTATTGCGACACCTTGTCGATGAACCAGTAGCCGTCGCCGATGCATTCGGCGGCGATCAGCGTACGCTCCGCATTCAGGCCGTCGAGAATGTATCGAAAGCCCATGCCTTCCTCGCCGATCAGATTGCTGGCGGGAATCTCGAGGTTGTCGAAGAAGAGTTCGTTGGTCTCGTGGTTCACCATGTTCGCGATTGGCCGGACCGTCATGCCTCGGCCGATCGCTTCGCGCAGATCGACGATGAAAACCGACATGCCTTCGCTTTTTTTTCTTCACGTCGGCAAGCGGCGTGGTGCGTGCGAGCAGGATCATCAGATCGGAATGCTGGACGCGCGAGATCCACACCTTCTGGCCGTTGACGACATAGCGGTCGCCTTTGCGCACGGCCGTGGTCTTGAGCTTTGTCGTGTCGGTGCCCGTGGTCGGCTCGGTCACGCCCATCGATTGCAGGCGCAGTTCGCCGCTTGCGATCTTCGGCAGATAGAACTGCTTCTGCTGTTCCGAACCATGGCGCAGCAGCGTGCCCATGTTGTACATCTGCCCGTGACAGGCGCCCGAATTGCCGCCGCAGCGGTTGATCTCTTCCATGATGACGGACGCCTCCGTCAGGCCGAGCCCCGAGCCGCCGTATTGCTGCGGAATCAGCGCCGCGAGCCAGCCCGCTTTCGTGAGCGCCGCGACGAACGCTTCGGGATAGCCGCGTTCTTCGTCGATCTTGCGAAAGTACGCGGACGGAAACTGCCCGCACAGATCGCGAATGGCTTCGCGGATGTCCTGAAACGAATCGGCAGCGGTATCTGTCATGGTGAGCGTCTTTCGTGGACAGGGGCGCAGTCACGCGAGCATCGCGTGGGCGCTCATGGTCAGCCAGCCTTCGTGATCCTTCGACCACAGTTCGACCGTCCTGCCGTCCGCCGACGGTCGGCCGCACAGATGCATCACATTGCCCGCGAAGCTCGGACGCATCGCCTTGTAGCTGAAATCGAGCACGGTGGCGGCGGGGCGCTGGCGACGCAGCAGGTCCATCAGCAGCGTGGCGATCAACGGTCCATGCACGACGAGGTTCGGATAGCCTTCCGTCTGCGTCGCATACGGTTTGTCGTAGTGGATGCGGTGCGCGTTGAAGGTCAGCGCCGAGTAACGGAACATCAGCACTTCATCGGGGACGATGTCGCGGTGCCACTGCGCGTGGTCGGGCGCGGTCACCGGCGACGCAGCGGGCGATCCGGGCGCGGCTGGCTCGCGGTACACGATGTCGTGTTCTTCGTCGATTGCGAGCATGCCTTCGCACCAGATTTTATGGTTCACCGTGACGAAACCGAGCCTGCCCGTACGGCCTTGCTTTTCGGCGATGTCGACAATGGTCGATTCACGCGTGATCGCGCTGCCGACGCTCAGCGGCGCGAGAAAACGCAAACGTCCGCCCGCCCACATGCGACGCGGCAAGCCGAGGTCGGGCAGAAAGCCGCCTTTTTTCGGGTGCCCGTCATGGGCGATCTGCGATTGCGGGACGGTGGGGCGGAAGAAGATCCAGTGCCACAGATGAGGCAGCGGCTCGCCGGGAAGCGGGGGCCTGTCGTAGTCGAGCGTGGCGCTCATCGCCGCCACGGCAGCCGGCTCGACGGTATCGGCGGCGCGCTGCGTGTGCGCATCGTTTGCGGCAGACGGGTCGTTCATGTCGGTCTCCGTTGGTGGCGTCGGGCCAGCGGGTTTGTGGGCGCTACGGCGCGTGGCAACAGTGTCACGCGCTCGACGCGAAGGCCACGCGCCGCAGCACATTCATCGGCCCAATGCGTTCGACGAGTTCCCGATGCGCGGCGTCACGCACGAACAGCGAACCCGCAAATCCCAGCGCGTTCACGGAGATGCCTTCGACGCACTCCGCCAATCTCGGAACGACCAGCATCCAGCGGCGCGTAACCAGCAGGTTGTACGGCATCGCCTGACACGCCTGGCCATCTCGCTCGATCGCGCCCACGCCCGCCGCTTCGAGCAAGGCGCAGTAGCACGACAGCGCCGTCTTCGCGGTCTCGTCAGGCGCTGTTTCGTCGAATGCGATGCGCGCGAATGCGTGTCGAAACGGCAGGCGCGGCAGGTTCCACACGGCGCCCACGGAGCCTTCGATGACGGCATCGGCGAATAGCGATTCGATCGGCACAGCCGGCCCATCGTCGCCGAGCGGCAGCGGCACGATCTGCAGATGCTTGTGCGGCTGGCTCGCGCCCGCATCCGTGCCGCCGTTATAAAACCCGATCCCGTCGAACTCCGCGATGCAGCGCATCAGCGCGTCGAAGTCGGCGAGATCGAGCAGCGTCTCCTGACGCTCGAACGCACGCGTGACGATCAGCAGGTGATGGTCGATGACGCTGAACTTGTTCAGCAACGCCAGATGCGTGTCGGAAATGTCGGCGACGAACAGGTCGGGTTCATAAGGAAGAAACGGATTCGCGGCCGGCTGGTGCTCGCGCTGCACGCGCGCCGCCTGCCGCCGCTCAAGCTCCTTGCGCGTGAGGCTCGACACCTGCCGCACGACAAAGCGCACATCGTCGCATTCGATCACTGTCTGCACGGTATCGATCGGTTTGAGCGCGCCGCATTGCAGCGCGTGTTCCGTTCGCTCGACGATGGCGGGCCACAGCGTACCCGGCACGAGGTGAAGAGATTTCATGGCGTGTTGATGACTGGCATGGATGGCGCGACGCGCACGAATGCCCATGATGCTGCAACCTGGGTGCGTTGCGCAGGCTCGGAAACATCGCGATACAAATCGTGCCGGATGCAGCCGCGCGGCTATGGGACAATTCGCAGCATGAAAACGACCCGAATTTCACTCATCGCGGTGCTGTGTGTCGCGTTCAGTCCGCTGGCGCACGCGAGCCTGTCGAGCGGCGCGCACCAGTTCAAGAACGACGTCAAAACGGCGGGCCGGGACACCGGGCACGCCGTTCGCTACGCGGTACATGCCGTCGGACACGGCGCGAAATCGGCGGGTCACGCCGTAGCCGATACGACGAAGCACGGTTACCACGCGACGAAAAAGTTCGTGACGGGACACGGCTAGGCACCTTTACGCCGCAGCCGGGCGCCTAAAATTAACTATCAAACGTGCCGGGCTGAAGTCGCGCTTTCGCACGCCGCCTGAGCTCACGCATCTGTCGCGACTGCCCGCCAGTTCATGGAGGGTCTATGAGACGCCTGTATTTCCTTGCTCCCGACGCACCCACCGCGAAGGCGATCGTCGACGACCTGCTGCGCGCGCGTATTACATGGCGGCATATCCATGTGCTCGCCAATCACAGCGTGACGCTCGAATCCTTGCCGGAAGCATCCTTGCTGCAAAGCAGCGACGTGGTGCACGCGCTCGAGCGCGGCGTCGCGCTAGGCGGCGCGACGGGCGCGCTGCTCGGCCTCGTCGCGCTGGTGTTTCCGCCCGCCGAGCTGGCAATCGCGGGCGGTGCCGTCGTCATGCTGACATTGGCGGGCGCCGGTTTCGGCGCATGGACAGCTTCGATGATCGGCGTCAACGAGTCCAATTCGCGGCTCGAGCGCTTTCGCGAAGCGATCCGCGCTGGTCAACTGCTGATCATGGCCGACGTGCCCGGCTCGCGCGAGCACGAGATCGAACAGATGGTCGCGCAGCACGTTCCACGGGCCGATCTGGAAGGCGCCGAACCGACTACGCCGATCTTTCCCTGAGCGTCGTTCGGGCGTCGTCTGAACGGACGGCGATTCGACAACACAGCCCAAATCGCCGACAATCGGGAGCCTTGCAGGCGGGGCGGCTCGATCCGCTTCGTCGTGACGTTGCGTTGCGCCGCCGCACGAAAAGCGCCGACATTCCTGCCTGCCGCGCAATCCATCCCTGCGAATCCACGCTTTCGCACCCGACCCGCTGGTATATCGATGAGAAAGAATCTGGACGGCCTCGCCGTTTCGAGCATGGTGCTGCTGTGCCTGATCTGGGGGCTGCAACAGGTTGCAATGAAGTCGATCGCGGCGGATGTCGCGCCGCTACTGCAGGTGTCGTTGCGCTCGGGCGTCGCGGCCGTGCTGGTCTGGCTGGTCAGCAAGCTGATCGTGCGCGACCGGTGGCTCAAGGGCGTCGCGCGCGGCGCGGGGCCGCTCGTCGGCGTGCTGTTTGCCGCGGAATTCCTGTTCGTCGCCGAAGGCCTGCGATGGACGACGGCGTCGCACATGGCCGTGTTCCTGTACACCGCACCGATGTTCGCCGCAGTCGGCCTGCAATTGGCGCTGCCCGCCGAACGCATGACACGCGTGCAATGGGCGGGCATTGCAATCGCGTTCGTCGGGATCGTGGTGACGTTCGCGGGACCGGGCACGCCGGCAGGCGCGGGATCATCGTCACCGAACTGGATGTTCGGCGACCTGCTGGGCATCTGCGGAGGGGCCGCGTGGGGGCTGACGACAGTCGCCGTGCGCGCAACGCGCCTGAGCGAAGCGCCCGCCACGCAGACGCTGTTTCATCAGCTCGCGTGGGCCTTCGTGATCTTGCTGCCGTTCGCGCTGATTTCCGGGCAGACGGCTTTTCACGGCACGACGATGGTGTGGGCGAGCCTCGGCTTTCAGGCGATCATCGTCTGCTTCGGCAGCTATATGGCGTGGTTCTGGCTGCTGCGGCTCTACCTTGCATCGCGGCTGGGCGTGCTGTCGTTCATGTCGCCGCTGTTCGGCGTCGCGATGGGCGCGCTGCTGCTGCACGAGCGGCTCGATCCGAACTTCCTCGCGGGCGCCGCGCTCGTGCTGGCAGGGATGCTGGTCGTCAACGGGCGCGACTGGCTGAAGGTCGTGTTCGCGCGGCAGCGGCGCGACGGAAAGATCGGTCAGGTATGAACCAGCAGGCGCCAACCTCGCGCGCCCATTGCTGCCGGCCCGCAAGGCTCGCAAGTTCGATCACGACGACCCCGCCACGCGGGCATAGTCGGATGAGGGCGCTGTCAGCGCGTCGGCCAGGCCGAGTTCGTTGCGCAGCATCGGCACGAATGTATCGCGGGTCGCGTCGTAATCGTAACGGGTGACGACGGCCTTGCGCCCGTCCGGCTCGCCCGCTTCGTAGCGGATCAGATTCACCGAGTTCGAAATCCGCGCGCGCATGCGCGTCGACACGGCCGTGCCTGCCTGCACGGCCCATACCGGCCGCGCGATGTCCATGCGGCTCGCGAGCGGCAGCACGTAGGGCAGGTGAATATGCCCGCCCACGATCAGATCGATGCCCGCCTGCGCCCATCGGCGGATCGCGGCCTGGCGGCCATGCAGCAGGTTGCGGGTGTCCTCCGGCGTCACGGACGCCACGGGATGATGCATGGCCACCACGCGCAGTTGCGCGGGCGACGCGCGCAGCACGTCGCGCGACGTGCTCGATCTGCGTGGCCGACACTTCGCCGTCCGTGTGCCGCGACACGCGCGCGGTGTTCAGGCCGATCACGAGCAGATCGCGCGACTCGAACACGGGTTCGAGGTCCGCGCCGAACGCGCGCCGGTGATTCGCGTAGGGACGCAGCACGCGCGCAAACACATTGAAGAGAGGAATATCGTGATTGCCGGGCACGGCCAGCACGGGCATGGCGCCCAGCCGGTCGACGAACGCGCGCGCGGCCGCAAACTGCGTGCGTCGCGCGCGCTGCGTGATGTCGCCGGACAGCACGGCGAGGTCGGGCTTTTCTTCGGCGGCGAGCCGCAGCAGGGCCTCGACGACGGCGGGCCGCTCGGTGCCGAAATGCGGATCGGAAATCTGGAGCAGCAGCGTCATGTGCGGTTCAGGGCGGCGACATCGGCCTCGGGTTTCAGCAGATAAAGCGGCGTTTCGCCGACGCGGAATTCGAGCGGCATAGGCATCTTCATGACTTCGCCGTCCATCGCGATTTTGACACGCCTGCGCCGCTTCGACGGATGCGTGACCGTGAAGCGGCGAAAGCCGAAACCGGTCACGTTGTCCGCATCGCTCATTCTGCTGATCGCGCCGCGCAGCGACAGCACGATCTGCGCAAGCCGGCCTATCGCGCGCGGCGCCAATGCGACCAGCAAACCTTGCGCCAGCAACGGCGCCTCGGCCGCGCCGACCTGTTCGAGCTGAAGCCGGTTATTGGCGACGAACAGCGTCGACGTGCGGATTTCCTGCATCGTGCCTTCGTGATCGACATGCAGGCGCAGATGCCGGTGCCTTCTCATCAGCATCGCGATGGCCGAGCACAGCGCGACGATCCGGCTGCGTCCGAACTGGCGCTTATAGATTTCGCGATGCTCGAGCATCTTCGGATACAGGCCGAGGCTCGCGTTGACGAGAAACATGCGGTCGTTGACATAACCGACCTGCACGGGATGCGCGCGCGCCGTCAGCAGCAGCGCAATGGCTTGCTCGGTGTCGGCGGGAATGCCGTGGTCGCGGCTGAAATAATTGAACGTGCCGCACGGCAGCACGCCGAACGTGCAACCGCTGCCGATCGCGGCCTGCGCGACGGCGCACAGCGTGCCGTCGCCGCCCGCTCCGACGACGGCGCCGCCGCGCGCGACAGCGAGTTCGACGGCACGCTGCGCCGTGGCGGCGAGTTGCGACGGATCATCGACGAGCAGCAGTTCATACGTGCGGTTCGCTCTGCCGAACGCGTGCTTCAGCAGGTCAGCCGTGATCTCGCCGCGCTTGCGGCCCGATCCGGCGTTCATGACGATCACAAAGGGCGCGTGCGGGTCCACCTGCCGGGCTTCGCCGTGCAGAAGCTCAACGGATGGACGGGCGGCGTAGGTCATGGCGTCAGCGGTCCGGACACGAGATAGATGCGCTTTCGGTCGCGCGCCCGACGGCCGCGCACGTGTACTGCAGCGGAAGTATTCGCTGTCCAGCCACATCTGCGCAAGGTCCCGGTAGTGCGGGCTGTCGGGGTTGCGCGATTCATTGTGCGATTAGCCGGGCAGATTCACCGGGCACATTATCCGGGCACATTATCCGGGCACTTAGCCGGGCAGATTCACCGCGCGACGTCCACGATAACGCGAAACGACAGCCCGTTGATCTGCGGGAAATTGCTTGTGCGATCGCGTGGCATGCCTGCTTGCGGCCGCAACCTTTCGCGCTGGCAGTACGCGGGTACATCGCGCACACAGTGCCCGTGAGATTACCGTGACCGGTCGCCATTGCGGCACATCGGTGCACATCGGCGTGCGCGCGACCGCTCGATTGCAGGCGTTCACGACAGCCCCTAACATCGCATTCGGACCAGCCGGCCGCCTGGCGATGCGGCACGTCTGACGCAAGCGCCGACGCGAATCCGGCCGCGCTGGGGTGACTGTTCTTCGACTGGAGCAATTCCGATGCGAAAGATGAGAGCGGTACAGGTGAGCGGACCCGGCGGGTCGCTGGAACTGGTCGAGCGCGATGTACCGGCGCCAGGCCCAGGCCAGGTGCTGATCAAGGTGCAGGCGTGCGGTATCTGCCACAGCGACTCGCTGACCAAGGACGGACTGTGGCCCGGCCTGACCTTTCCGCGCGTGCCGGGGCATGAGGTGGCGGGCGTAATCGATACCGTGGGTGCGGGCGTCGAAGGCTGGAAGGCGGGCGAGCGCGTAGGCGTGGGCTGGCATGGCGGTCACTGCGGGCACTGCGCGAATTGCCGGCGCGGCTATTTCGTCGTGTGCGAGAAAGGGCAGGTGCCGGGCATCAGCTACGACGGCGGTTACGCCGACTTTCTCGTCGCGCCCGTCGAAGCGCTCGCGCGCATGCCCGAAGACCTGAACGACGTGGACGCGGCGCCGCTGCTCTGCGCAGGCATCACCACGTTCAACGCGCTGCGCAACAGCGGCGCGCGGGCGGGCGATACCGTCGCGATTCTCGGCATCGGCGGGCTCGGGCATCTCGGCGTGCAGTTCGCGCGGCGCATGGGCTTTCGCACGGTCGCGATTGCGCGCGGCGAGGACAAGGCGCCGCTCGCAAAGCAGCTCGGCGCGCATCACTACATCGACAGCCGCACGCAGAATCCCGCCGATGCGCTCAAGGCGTTGGGCGGCGCGAAAATCATCCTCGCCACGGTAACCAACGCCGACGCGATGACGGCCACGCTCGGCGGCCTGGGACTCAACGGCAAGCTGATCATCCTCGGCGTCGCCGACAAGCCGATCGAAGTGCCGCCCGTGCAGTTCATCATGGGGCGCAACGCGGTGCAGGGATGGCCGTCGGGGACATCGGCGGATTCGGAGGACACGCTCGCGTTCAGCGCGCTCGCCGACGTCAAGCCGATGATCGAAACCTTCCCGCTCGAACGCGCCGCCGAAGCGTACGAGCGCATGATGAGCGGCGCCGCGCGGTTTCGGGTGGTGCTGACGATGCATTAATGGCTCAGGGATGGGCCGTCCGTCGTGCAGCAGCGCGATGGCGGCCTTGTTTTCCCAGGTCATTCTTCCCGGCGTTTGTTTCCGGCGCTTTTTCGCGATTTGCCGTTTGATTTCCGGGCTTGCGGCACGTGCGGTGCGCGTCGCGCTGTCCATCGACACCTCCCCCAGGCGGTTTCGCTCCCGGCAACGTGTAAACTGCTGCCTTTTCGAAAATTCTGGTGGTATGGTTCAAGCCCCTCAGCGCACCGTGGTCAGTGGTCCGACCCTCGTTCGCCTGCTTGCGCGCCTGACGGCCGCCGATGCTCCCGCTTCCAGCCAGTCGCTGTCGGATCAGTTGAGCCAGTGGCTCGGCTGGACGGACGCCATTGCGCTGTCGACGGCGCTCAACGGCACGCCGCCCGCCGTCGCCAGACTAGCCATGATAGCCGCTTCGAGCGTTGACGCGCGGCGCGCACGCACGAGCGCGGCCGGCGCGTCGCTGGCGAGCACCTTCTCGGCGTGCATCAGCGAGATGCGATCGCAGCGCTCTGCTTCGTTCATGAAGTGCGTCGAGATGAAGATCGTCACGCGGTCGCGGCGGGCCAGATCGAGCCATCAGCTGCCAGAAGCTGTCGCGCGCAATCGGGTCCACGCCCGAGGTCGGTTCGTCGAGAATCAGCAGTTCCGGCTTGTGCACCATCGCCACCGCGAG